>NZ_JANSIG010000028.1:1814-26884 GCF_047461975.1 Synechococcus sp. R55.3
TCCACCCCCGTTCCCACCACGGCCACCGTCTTGCCGCCGGCATCCAGACAGGCCTGGTGGGCAATGCCGTCGATCCCCGTTGCCAGCCCCGAGACCACCACACAGCCAGCTTCCGCCAGGGCAGCGCTGACTTTCTGGGTCCACTGTCGACCGTAGGCCGTAGGGGCGCGGGTGCCGACGATGGCAATAGCCGGCTGTTGCCAATTGGGACATTCTCCTAGGGCATAGAGAATGGGCGGGGGATCTGGCACCTCCCACAGCAGCGGCGGATAGTCCGGATCTGCAGGCGTGAGAAAGGGGATCCCCGCTTTGAGGGTTTCCTCCAGGATCTGCTCGGGATCAAGGCCAGGACGGGCAGAGACAATAGCCTGGGCCAGGGTGGGGCCAATGCCTTCCACCTGCCGCAGGGCCGGGGCATCCGCTTGCCAAGCCCGCTCCAGGGATCCAAAAAACTCCGCCAGCCGCTTGAGCCGGTGGGGGCCAATCCCTTTGATGCGGGCCCAAGCTAGCCAGTAGGGCCGCTCCCGTTCTTCATGGCCTGGCCCACGGGAAGGCTCCCTCTTGCCAACAGGATCTGAAGGGGAAAGGGGAAAAGACAATTTAGCTCTGCGCAGTAGTGGCTGTATCCTAAATGATTGGCAAAAGGAACGCTTGGCAAAAAAGCAGGAGATGGGTAGATGTCAGGGTTGGATCCCGCCGGTAACCTTCAAGGATCAAGGCAGCTGCGGTTTGGGCGGATGCGCCAAGCTTGGGTGTGGGGGGCCTATCCCCTGCTGTGGCTGTTGACCTGGGTGGGATCCCGCTCTGCCCAGCCGCAGGTATTGGGGATCCCTGCTTGGTACTGGGGGGCAGGGCTGGCCGTGCTGCTGCTGGTGCCCTTGAATCTTTACATTGTGCGCGTTTGCTGGCCTGGAGATGACTGACAGCATTTTAAGTTTGGGTGTGGTGGGGGTGTACTTGCTGCTGCTGGCGGCCATTGGCTTCTGGAGCTATCGCCACAGCGGCCAGGATCCGGTGAGCTATTTTTTGGCAGGGCGGGGGTTGGGATCCCTGGCTCTAACCTTGACGACGCTGGCGACGCTGCTCAGTGCCTTTACCTTCATTGGGGTGCCAGCGGATGCCTATACCCACGGCCTAGGGATCTTCCTGGGGGTGGGAGTGACCACCGCCTTCATTTCGGGGCTGTTTTTGTGGGTGGGCTACCGGGTATGGCTAGCAGCCCAACACTTTGGCTTCATCACCCCTTCCGAGTTTTTCGGCCACCGCTTCAACAGCCCTCTTTTGGCTCTACTCTACTGCCTTAGCGCCCTGACGTTTACCGCCCCCTACATCAGCATCCAGATCATTGGCGGAGCCCGCACCCTGGCGGCGGTGTTGGGGGAGGGGATCCCCTACTGGCCCTTGGCGGTGGTGGTGGCGCTGGTGATCTTGGGGTATGTGCTCTTTGGCGGATCCCAGGCGGTGGTCTGGACGGACGTGGTGCAGGGGATCATCCTGATTTTGGGGATGGGGGTGGCCTTTGTTGCCCTAGCCTTGGGGGTGGGCCAGGAGGCTGCCGGGCAGTTGGATCCCTGGCTGAGCTTGCCCGGCCCCAATGGGCGCTGGAGCTGGCAGGGGCTATTTGGCAACCAGTTGCTGTTTTTCATGGCCACGCCCCTTTTCCCGCAATTTTTCCAGCGCTTCTACATGGCCAAAAGTGCCCGGCCCTTCCAGACCCTGATGGTAGTCTGGCCGCTGCTGATTCTGCTGGTCTTTTTCCCAGCAGCTCTGCTGGGGGTTTGGGGCCGCCTGGCTTTTCCCAGCCTGGAGAAAACGGATCAGATTATGCCCATGATGTTGCAAACCCTGCCCAGCGGCGTAGCAGCGGTGGTGATTACAGCAGCTCTGGCCGCCCTCATGTCCACGGCAGACTCACAGCTCCTTACGGCCAGCTCGTTGGTAACGCGGGATCTGGTAGTGACCCTCTTTAGACGCCAGCTTTCCCCCCACCAAGAAGAACAATTGGGACGCTGGGTGGTGCTGGGGATCGGTTTGGCCTCTTTTGCCATTGCCCTTAACCCGCCGGGGCTGATTGTGGAGATCGCCACCTGGAGCTTTCAGGGAAATGCCATGCTGTTCCCTGTCTTAATTGCCGGCCTGTACTGGAAGCGGGCTACCCGCGCTGGGGCTGTAGCAGGAGCCTTGGTCTCCAGTGGCCTGACTTTAGGTTGGCTGTCGGGTCTGTTGCCGCGGGCTTGGACAGGGGGCTGGTTACCCGTAATCCCGGCAGTGGTGATCGGCAGTGGGGTGTTAATTGGCGTAAGCTTGCTTACCCAGCCGCCCAAGGAGCAGGTGACCGCCTACTACGAGGAAGGGCCTTGGGGAGAGTAGGTTATTCTTTATCGATCAGCTCAATCAACGCTTTTCCAGGTCTGCCGGTAGCCAGCCAGCTTGAGCCAGGCCGTTGAGAAATGCGAAAGTCCCTCCTAGAAAAAGCAAGCCCATCAGCCCGGCCAAGGGGTTGCCACCAATCCCCGTTAGCCACGCTGGCGCCCTGCCGGTGTAGTCTATCCAGGCCAAGTTGTTGACCCAGGCCATGCCCCATACCCAACCCGCGTGCAGCCCTAGGCTAAGGCCCAGCTTGTTTTGGTTCCAGACCCTCGCCTGCACCAGCAGCAGCCCCATCAGCCACAGTCCGGGAAATTGCGGCCAAGTGGCCAGAATTTCCGGCCAAGGCTTGAGGAAATGGGCCATAGCAAACAGGAAGCTGGATCCCCACACCGCAGTGCTGCAACCGTAGTCCAGCAGCATCTCCTGCAGCAGCCAGCCGCGAAAAAACAGCTCCTCCGCCAGCGCCACCCCCAAGCCCAAAAGCAACCCCAGCAACCCATAGACCAGCAGGGATCCCCCTCCTACCGCCCTCCAACTCAGCCAACCCAGGGATCCCTCCAGGCCCAAAAGCAAGAAAAGCCCCCCGACCCCGATCCCCAGGCCCCACAGGATCCCGCCTCGGCAAGGCCAACTGCCATCCAGTCCATAGGCGGCAAACCCGGATCCCCACAGCCCCAGCCAGGCTAGCAGCAGGGCATACAGGAGCAGCCACAGGTACTCCCGTCGTTCAGGAAGAAGCCAACTCCCCAGCCCGAGCAACGGCAGCCAGGCCAAGAGCGGGATCGCCAAGAAAAGCAGCAGACGCAGCAGAAATGGACAAGCCCTCAGCTTGGAGATCGGCAGGCCCATCCAACCCGCCCCGCCTAGCGTTCCGGCTCAATGGAGCTGGTCAGGCCGTGCTGACGCAACTGCTCACAGTAAAACTCCGCGTGCTCCCGCGGCACCACGATCACCACAGCAACACCGTTGTTGTGGGCCTCTAGCATGATCTCAGTGGCTTGCGGCGGCATCATCGCCGGGATCACCTTCACCAGCACCTGCACCACGTACTCCATGGTGTTGACATCGTCGTTGTGCAGCAACACCCGGTACATGGGCATGTGCTTTGGGGTTACAGAAGGCTTGACCAGGGTCTCTGTAGCCACAACGATCCCTCCTTCGGCAGGGTCAAAAGAAGTCTAAGGAACGCAAAACCGCAAAAATGGGGCAAAAGCAGGAAAAACTGTAATGAAATTTTAGCCTTCTCAGCAAGCTCTGTGAAAAGGCCGTGGGGAACCTGGGCGCAGGGGTCAGAGCCGTTAAACCAACCCTAACCCAGCCTTCACCTGCCCACAACCTCAGCTTGGGGGCAAAAGTGCTTGACTAAAAAGGCGATTGGCCTTTGTTGCGGATCCCTTTACATTTGCCTGCGTCCCTGAGGTGGGCCCTATGAGTTCCCTGCGTTCCCGTCGCTTTTTCCTGCAGTTGCTGATGTTTGGGGGTGGGGCAGCTGCCCTGGCTGCCTGTGGGGGCACCTCCAGTTCCTCCATTCCCCCCCTGGGAGAGCCCGGGTTCCCTCAAGGGGTATTTGCCGGGGATCCCACCGCAGAAGGGGCGGTGCTTTCCACGCGGGTGATCCCGGCCAGTGCAACAGACACGGTTGCGGTGACGTTGCAGGTGGCTGAGAATTCCGAGTTCAACCCCATTTCGCAACAAGTTTCGCTTACTGCTCGCCGTGTGGCGGGCCGCAACTACCGCACTGAGCCAGGCGACTACATTGCTCGTGCCGTCGTCACCGGCTTGAGGCCAGCGCAGCGCTACTTCTACCGGTTTGTCAGCGAGGGGTTTACCAGCCCTGTAGGCCAGTTTCGCACCCTGCCAGCTCCTGGGGATGGACGACCCATTCGCTTCTTACACATCAGTTGTGCCAACGAGCCTCCCTTTCCTATTGGGGCAGCCATGCTGGCAGAAGTCAGCCGCGGCGATATCGATTTCATCTCCTTTAACGGCGACACTGTCTACGCCGATCGCTTCTGGCTGGGGCTGGATCCCATCGGCAATCTGGAGTTCTACCGCAGCCTCTATCGGGATCAGCGGGATCCCAACTATGCCGGGCGGGAGTTCGCGCAACTGTTTGGCCGGACTTCCTTTGTTGTCAACTGGGACGATCACGAGGTGATTGACAACTACAGTGGCCAGAAGGCCCGCGGTGGCCGGGCCACTCAGCTCAACGACACCACCGGGCAAACCCGCGATGTGGAAGATCTCAAGGTGCTCGGCTACCAAGCCTTTTTTGAATACAACCCCATTACCCCCAACCTGACAGATGTGGCCGGTGTGGATAGCCGGGATCGGCTGTTTCGCAGCTTCCGCTACGGGGCCAATGCCGAAGTCTTCATCCTGGATCTGCGCCAGTACCGGGATTTGGCCGCCGTGACCCCCATTTTGCCCATTTTGCCTCCCGGCCTGACCCGGCAGCGCTTTTTGGAGCTGGCTGGCATTCGTCTTACGCCCGAACAGGAAACCCTTTTCTTCGGCCCACCCGGCTCCGAGCAAGCCCTGTTTAACCTGCTGCGCCGCACGCCCCGTACCCTCTTGGGCAATCCGCAGAAGCAGTGGCTGTTCAACGGCCTGCGCAACTCCACCGCCACCTACAAGTTCATCGTCAGCGAGTTTCCCATCACGGTGACCTACTTCCGCTCCAACGATGTTTGGGAAGGCTACTGGCTGGAGCGGCAGGAAGTCATTGACTTTATCGAGAGCAACAACATCCGCAACGTGGTGTTCTTGACCGGCAACAACCATGCCGGCTTCATCGGCCAGGTCAACCCCGGCAGCAGCAACCCCATCTGGGAAGTGTGGACTGGCCCCACCGGGCGGAGCGTTACGGCCCTCAGCATTGACGAGCTGGGCAATCAACTGGGGATCCCCAATGCCAGCCGCCTGTATTACCGGATTGTGAACGGCTTTTTGGCACCGGTGAACCCGACCAATCCGCAAGTGAGCGGGATCCCAGGGGTAACGACGGGCAACTTGCGCTTTTTGGAGCTGGCGGTGCCCAACTACAACGTTATTGAAGTGTCCGGCAGCCGCTGCACCATTCAAATCAAAGGCCCTACCGGCAGTGTTTTGACGGATCCCTTAGGGCGAAGGGGGGAACTGAATTTGCCGCAATGAGAAGTCGGCCAGACCGATGCGGGAGCTTCGCCGGATTTCTGGTCAGAATTGAGGGATCCCTGCTCTACTCGTGATCCCTTTTTTTGTAACTCTTTTTCGCGATTTTCAGCATGAGATTCTTAAGATCCTTAACGTGATCTGAATCATTCGGGAGAAACGGATCTGGGTGCTAGAGTGTGGGCGTTGAGGTGGATCCCTGTAGAAAATCTATTCTTTCTCCGTTTTTCAGTAGGAGGGCAGTCTTATGGCTTCGGTGCGGGGCTGGTTGGTGGCAAGCTTAATAGGAGCGGCCACAGTTATCGGGGGCGCTGCCGCCTGGGCTCAGAGCCGTAGTTTGTGGCTTCTTAATGGACAATCGACCGTAGTTACAGGCTATTTCTACCGAGGTGAAAACATCTGGGCGCAGTGCGACCAGGATTGCTTCGATGTGGATCTGGTGCTTTACGATGCCAGCGGTCAGGTGGTGGCTGCAGACGAACTGTTGGACGATTTCCCCATCGTGCAGGCGCCCTACGAGGGCAACTTTTCTGTCAAGGTGATCATGGCTAGCTGTCTCCACCCCAGTGGTTGTGCTGTGATCGTAGATTCGGACTACAGCTTCTGAGGGGTGCTGGCTGGCCTCACTTCGTCGCCACTGCTTGGGAAACCGATTCAGTAGCCTAGGCTGCTTTATGAGCAGCTTCCTGGACTTTGGCATGGGTAAACTTGCTCAGCCCGTGGATGGTCTTTTCCCAGTAGAAGGGCTTGGTAAAGAGCTGCCACAGAGCCATGTAAGCTGCCATAGAGTGCAGTTGCCAGTAGATGGGGTTGAGCAGGGCATAGAAGGCCAGATCGTAGTACCCTCGCCGGAAAACGGCCACCAAGTTGAGGTAAATCCCAATGGCATTGCCCACCAGGAGGTTAAACAAGCCCAGATAAACCAGCCAACTGGGAAATAGGTTTTGCAGCCAATGGGCGCGGGTGAGCAGCCAGTAAATAAACAGCAGCCACATGATGGGGCTGGTGAGAAAGGTAAAGAAGCTGCCGCCAATAAAAAACTGGTAAGACAGCCAGTTCTTCAGGCCCAGCTTGCGCAACGAGCGCAGGGGGTTGCGGTTGTGCACCAGCCAAGTTTGCATGTAGCCCTTGATCCAGCGGGAGCGCTGCCGGATCCAGTTTTTAACAGCGCAGTTGGCCTCTTCATAAGTGGTGGAGTTGATCACCCCCACCGTATAGCCGTGCTGGCTGGCGCGGATGCCTAGATCTGCGTCTTCGGTGACGTTAAAGGGATCCCATCCCTGCAGCTCCCGCAGGCGGTCAGTGCGAAAGTGGTTGCTGGTGCCGCCCAGGGGGATGGGCATTCTGAGAGTTTCCAAACCCGGCAGCAGATAGTCGAACCAATAGGAATACTCCAGGGTGAACATGCGGGTGAGGAAGTTCTCGTTGCGGTTGAAGTAGTTGAGGGCAGCCTGGACGCAAACCAAGCTGGGATCCCCTTTCTGGAAGGCGATGACTGCTTTTTTGAGTTGATCTGGGTCAGGAATATCTTCAGCGTCGTAGATGGTGAGATATTCGCCACGGGCAAAGGCCAGGCCGTAGTTGCAGGCTTTGGGTTTGGTCTTGGGCTTGCTATCCGGTACCAGCAGCAGGCGCACGTAGCGGGGGGGCTTGGCAGCTCGAGCTGCCTCAATGGTGTCTCGGTCGTTTTCCTCCAACAGAATAAGCACATCCAACCGCTCGTGGGGGTAATCCAGCTTAGAGAGAGACTTGATCAAAATTGGCATCACTTCCGGTTCTTTGTAGACCGGCACCAGGATGGTATAGATAGGCAAGTCGCGATCATCCAAAGCGGCCACTTCTTCATCGGTAATCTGGTGGAAGCGATCGGCGGATCCCACTAGGCTGAGCAGCAGTTTGAACAGGATCGAAGCGACGTAAAAAAGATTGATCAGCAGCACCAAAATGGTTAGAGTCGCCCAGGGAGCAGTGGCCAATCCCCAGAGCAACAGCAGCAGCAGGCCGTAGCCCACCGCAATCTGAGAGGGGGTAAACACCCGCGAGGCCGATTCTTCTGGCAGGCGGGCCATGAGCTTGTACACAGCTTCTTGGCTCAGCTTAGGTCCTTGATCCTGGCTGAGAAGCTGCGTGATATCCTGCTCGGTGCCCAGAACTTTTTCAATACGCAAGCCTGGCCGCCAAGCGTAGAGGATCTCATCCACCTCCCAGTCCAGGGGGTCATTCACCATCACCATCAGAGCATTTTCATCTGCCCAGGCTAGGGGGTAGAACAGGTGGCGCATCATCAGCTCAGGATCAAACTGTTGGCTCAGATTCTCCTCCCGATGAAGCAGCCCCGTTCCCATCAGTTGCGAGACCGTTGGGTAGCCCAGCAAATGGGCTAGGATGCTGAGATACTCGGGGGTGGAGAGGTAGCTCAGCCGGGTCAGCACCTGCCCCAGGCTGGAGCCGGTGCGGCGGCGGATCTCCAAAGCCTGCTGCCACTGCTCTAAGGTAAGACGGCTGCCCAGCAGATCGGCGGCCAGCTTGCGTTCAATGAGGGCGGTCAGAATCTGTTTTTCGGTGGCCGGGATCTCCCAAATCCGATCGGCTTCGGGGCAGAGGCGCTTGACATTTTGCCAGACAATGGGATGGCCCGGCTCCTCGGTAGCAACCACTACGGTTTGCGGGTCGAGCCAGCCACAGGGCAGAAAGCGCACCGGCACCAGATCGATAGGCTCGATCAGCCAAGGCAGCTCTAGGTCGAGGGGATGCTCGAGCAACCAGCTCCTCAGCTTGGGCCGATCCAAGATCTGACAGCAGAGGCGAGCAAACTGACGGGGGTGCATGGCCCGCAAGCTCCAGAGGGCCCGCGGCAGGGAACAAGCAGCTTGTTTTTGATAGCGATAAGCCTTTGCCAACTGCTCCTGGGTTAGACAGCCTGTGCGCACCAACCAGTATTCGATCAGCGTTAACATAAGCTCAAAATCAGGTTAATTCTAGGCGAACTTAGGTTCTCGCTTGGCTTAAGAGGGGGTTGGCGGCTCAGGTCGCCGGGCCAAACGTCGATAGGTGTCCCATGCCCCCACAGCCAGCAGGATGGCCAGCAAAAGCACCAGCCAAAAGCGGTACTGCCACAAAAGGAGCTGCCAGTTGAGGCGACCGCGGTAGCGCACTCGATAGCCCGACGGGGTGAGATCCCAGCTCTGTACTTGGGTGAGATCGGGGGCAGCGGCATAAGCGGTGACCACATTCCCCTGCAACTGGCTGGCCAGACGGGTGCGCGGATCGGCCAGGGATCGGCTCAAGCGCTCTGCCAAAACCGGGTCAGATCCCCACCAGGAAAGCCAAAGGTTCGGCTTACCTTTCAGGAGAAAGTACTGCAAAAGGCCGAGGTTTTCTTGAGGCTGAGCGGCCAAGGCCACCTGCTGGTTGAGGGGATTGATGATTTCAAACTGGGATCCCAGCCGGATGGGGCTGTTGAGCTCCACCTGCTCCGGCCCGGCCACGATTATCTGCCAGGCAAAGTTCTCTGCTTGGAGTTGGGATTTCCCCTCCGGCAAAAACTGGAGGGTGGGCAACAAGGGCTGTGCCGACAGACGACCAAGGGCACCCAAGAGATAAGCAGTAGCTGGCAGCAGTTGGGGATCCCCCAGCCCAACCCGTCCGGATCCCTGCAGCACCGCCGGGATCTCCTGCAGCTCGCCAGTGGGGGCTTGGTAGCCGCTCCAGAGAAGGCCAGAGCTATCGGAACGCACTTGCAAAGTCAGCGGGGTCAGGGATCCCTGGCAATTACCGGGGCTGGCGCCATAGTCAAAGCGGAGCTCCAGTTGATTAAAGCGGCGCAGCAGGCGGGTGGGGAGGGGGATGGTCTCGTTGAGCTGGGTGCGGCCCGTTAGGTTGTAGGTGCGCAACAGAACGCCATTCAAGAACACGTAGCCGGTGAGGCGATCCCCCACTCGGCCATCCACCGGGTTCATAATGACGTCTAGTTGCGCCGCCAGATCCCGCGGCCGCCCCCCCAATTGGGACAGGTTGAAGTTGAAGACCAAAGACTGGCTGCCAAACCCCCGCAGCAGCGGATCCACAATACCCAACTCCCGCAAGCTAAGGCGGTTGGCCCTGGCCGAGGTTTCCAGCTCCGGCACTGCAGCCACCTGGATCCCTCGGCTGACCAGCCCTGCTCGCTTCCACTCTTCATACAAAGCTCGAATGGCCTCTGGGCGAGCCGCCACCCGCAGTCGGGATCCCTCTGGGGTAATTTGATGCTGCAAGTGGGGGGTGAAATTGGCCGGCTCTAAGATCACCTGTGCCCCCTGCTTCGGACGGTTGCTCCACAGGATGGGCGTTTGCGGAAACAGGTGAGAAAGGAGGCTGTACAGCCACAGAGCTGCTTCCGCCGTCTCAGAGGAAGGATTGGCCGGCACTACCAAAGTAACCTGAGGATACAGCCGGCCCAGAAAACCGGCCACCGTGGCATCAGGAACGAGGGGCGCCAGCTCAAAGAAACTGTCCCGCCCTACCGTCAGCAGCAAATTGCCGGTATTCAAGTCGGCGCAAATATCGTCGCTGATGCTCAGGAAAGGCTGCACCGACAAGGTGATAAAGCGCTCGCCAGCGGCCAAGCTGGGGATGGGCACTCGCACCACCGGCTCCTGCCGCAGGTCCCGCACCAGAAAAAGGCCCATTAGCTCCTCGTTGATCAGCACCCGCACCGTGGACGTGGGCTTGAGCACCGGCGAGGGATCCAGGCGCAACTGCACAAAGCTGGCCTCAGGGTCAACACCGTTCAGGGGGGCAGGGATCCCGATATCTAGACGCGGGTTAGCTCCTTGCAGCAGCACCGAGCGGTCGTAGCCCAGCCTTTGCAGAGAAATGACTTCCGCTGCGTGGACAGCCGTCGGCCCGCAACACCAAAGCAAACCGGCAACCCACAAAGCCCACTGCCTTGCCTTCTGCGTCACCTTGACCCCCTCTTGCTTATCCCTCACTTGTCTAGTGCAGGCAAGCCCCTTGGCCTACCTGACCCAGGTTTGCCCGACATGCAGAAATCTGTAAGCTTTCGGGGTCTGTACGCACAAATCGTGGATTCGGATGCCCAGGGGATCCCTCTACTGGCGGGCGTAGTCGTCCTCAAAGCGCACGATGTCGTCTTCCCCGAGGTATTCCCCGTTTTGCACCTCGATCAACACCAAGGGAAGGGTGCCGGGGTTTTCCAGGCGGTGCTTGGTGCAGGGGGGAATGTAAGTGGACTCGTTGGAGCTCAGCAGCATCACCTCTTCTCCACGGGTCACTTTCGCTGTGCCCCTGACCACGATCCAGTGCTCGCTGCGGTGGTAGTGCATCTGCAGGCTGAGCCGATGGCCGGGCTTGACCTCGATGCGCTTGATCTTGTACATCGGGCCTTCATCCAAAACCCAGAAGGATCCCCAAGGACGGGTTTCTGCTTGAGAGGGTACCAGCTCAAGCGCTGGAACTGCTGCATCATTCACGCCCCGCACAGCCTGCAACATAAGATCATGTCCTTGCAAAGTCGTCCCCATCCTCTCTCAGAATCCGAGAACCCCTCATCGACAATCTGGCTGAATTGGCCTACGCCAAAACTCGTAGAAAAAGACTCTCAAGACAGGGAATGCTAGTCTATCCCTGTGTCCAGTGCCTAGACACGTCAGCCCATCCCCATACTTTTTCTGAAACTTGTTCTCATCAGACAACTCTTAAGGCTTGATTCGCTGTTGAATGAGTTGCCTTCTAACTTCTTGAAGTCGTTAAAGCAACCCATGTTTCTCACCAAGCTCAGGGCTTTCTTGCGGCTCTTCGCGTCTACCGGGATCCCGTTTCTGCTGCTGGCCATTCTTCTTTGGGGTCTGAAGGAGGGCTGGGGCTGGGTGAGCTTGGAGATGCAGTTTCTCGGCTACAAGGGATCCGTGGCGGCCTTGGGGCCGGATCCGCGCCTGCCCATTGTGGGCACCACCTTTCCTCCCTTGCTGGTGCTGGCTACGGCCATTCTGGGACAATCCCCGCTGTTGTTGCAGACTGTCTTCGGCTCTCTGGTGCTGGGCTGGGTGTGGCGGCAGTTACGCCGTTTGCCGGTGGAGGTGGGATGGTGCTGGCTGTGGGGTTTGTTGATGGTGGTGCAGCCGACTTTGATCTTGATGCTGCTGCGCAGCCCTGTTTGGACAGCCACAGCAGGGTTGGTGGGGGTGAACATGGCCCTGCTGTTTCCCTTGAGTAAAGAGGAGCAGGCCAGGGCAGAGACTGGGGCGGATCCTGGCGAGCTGCCCGTTGCGCTGCGGCTGCTGCTCATTGGGCTGGCGCTGGGGCCCCTGATGGTGCTGCGTTGGGAAAGTGGGTGGCTGCTGCCCTGGGTGGCAGGGATGCTGCTGTTGGCTTTTCGCAAACAGTCCTGGGGTTTCCGGCTGACGGCGGTGCTGGTGGCGGGGTTTATCAGCCTGACCCTGATGTTGAGCTGGCTGTATGTGAACTGGCTGTCGGCAGGGGATCCCTGGGCTTTCACCTACCAGGTGGGCAGCAGTCTGCGGCTGCCGCAATTGCGGGAAGACTTGCAGCAGGCGGGTGGCTGGCGGGGGGTGCTGGAGGCTGGGAAATGGCTGGCGGTGCTGGCCCCTGCCTATCTGCTGTTGGGGCTGGGATCCCTGCTGGGCCGAGGCCCGGGTCGCTGGGTATGGGCTCTGGTCTGGGGGATGCCGCTGGTCATCCTGCTGGCTTCTCTAGGGCAGGGGCTGTTTTTGCGGGAGCTGAGCCGCTTTGGCCTTTTCTGGGTGCCGCTGCCTTTGCTGATGGGCGCCTACTTGTGTCGCGGAGCCGGCCCCGGCTGGGCTAAGCGCCTGTTGATCACTGCCCTCTTGGGGTTGAACTGCCTCACTGCCGGTTATGGGGTGAGCCAAGAGCCGGGTTTCCTCATGCCCCTGGTGGCCGAGGAGCGGGATCTCTGGGAGCGGCTGGTGGCAGGGGTAGTGCCCCTTAGTGGCGAGTTGGAAGCTGCCCAAAACCTGTATGAAGTAACCTCTGCTGGGCAAGCCCTAGAAGACTGGCGGAGGCTGCGGCAGGAAAAGCGCCAGGTTGGGCAGTATCTCTATCGCCACCTGTTGCCCGGGCGAAAAGTGCTGGTGGACGACGACATCCACTTTGAGGCTATCTTTTGGGCAAGGGATCCCCGCTCTTTCCTTACTCCTCACCAGTACGAGTTTGCCCTGGCCCTTCAGCATCCCCAGGAAAGGGTGGACTACCTCTTGGTAGCGGGGCTGGCGGATCCCTTGCGGAGCGCCGATCGCATCCTGCAATTTTGGCCTGAGCTCAATTTTGAGGGGCTGCCGGGCTTCAGGGAGGTTTATAGCTCCCCCCAAGTGCAGCTGTGGGCTCGCCAACACCAAGAGGAACCGCAGGAGGAGAGGAGATGAAAAGGAGACGATCCTGGCAGCGGCGACAGGTGCTGCAAGCGGGCGGAGCGCTGCTGGCTGCCTATGGGGTTGCCGGCTGTGGCCAGGAGTTTTTGAGTCAGCAGGGGAGTCGCAGCCCGGAAAATGCCGAGACGGGAAGCATGAACTTGTCAGAGCTGCTGGCCCGCTGGCAGGTGGGCATTGGCGAGGATCCCGGTCGCTTCCTCTGGGAAATCGAGTCGGATCCGCAGGTGGCGGCAGTGGCGCAGGGGTGGGATCCCCATTTCCTGAGCGGCTGGCTGAACAGCTTTGATCACCGCCAGGGGGATCTCTCCTTTTGGCGCAACTGGCACCAGGCCGGGCTTTTGCGGCAGTGGTTTGAGCGGGGCTATACCCTCCACATCATCACCTGGGAAGACGACACCCACCGCCCCTGCGGCGATTACCACATCTCCAAGCAGTTTGTCCAGGATGTAGCCGAATTGGCCGGCTATATCGCTCAAGCCAACCCCCAAGGCCGCCCTACCTATTGGAGCCTGGCCACGGAGTTTTCCTATTGGCGGATCCCAGCAGATACCTACAACGCCGACACTGCTCCCTACTACCAAGCCCTGATGCGCAATGTCCTCAAAGCCCGACAGGCCATCAAAGAGCGGCTGCCAGAGGCCGAAGTGGCCCTGTGCTGGGGGGGCTGGATTGCCACCTTTGACGACCCTTCCCAGGGGGCAGGCCGCAGCATGGTGGAGCCCTTTGCCGAGACCATGAGCCAAATGGACGGGATCGCCTTCCAGTCCATGCGCCAGCGGCGGCCCGGAGAGTTTAATCCAGAGTTGAACGGGCCAGATCCCGGCAACCCAGAGCAAATCCGCCTCTGTTGCCGCCTGTTTTCCCCTATCCACTCCAACCTGATGTTGGCCCACTACGAGCCCTCCATCAAAGACAAGCACCCCAGCGGCGGACGGGCCGACACTGTCCATACAGACTTTCAGCTCATGAGCCAGCCGGAGTGGCTGCAGGAAGTGTCTCAACTGGGGCTGCGGCACCTGTCCTTGATGCACTACGGCCTGTATAAGGGGGATCCCTTCGGAGCGCTGACCGCCGCTCGCCAATTCCGGGCACAGGTGGGCCTACCGGCTGCCACCTCATAGTTAGCAGTCGTTCCAAAGCCGGTTTTGTCCCGGATCTTGGCCCAGAGCTTGATCCTGGGGATACAATCCCCCTGAAACTGCCGGGATCCCCCTGCCATGAAGAAGCCTAGATTTCCATGGGCAAGCCTGCTGGTGAGTCTGGTGGTCAGCACAATGCCGCCGGAGCTGCTGGCCTGGGCGGGCTGCGGCTTTCCCCGCGGTGCAGGCAAGACTTTCTTTTCGCTGCAGCCCGAGGTCTATCGGCCTCGCACCCGCTTTGACCAGGGGGGGCAACTGGGGCCTGCTCTCTCAGAATATGGGGAAACCCGCCTCAACCTCTTTGCGGAGACGGGCCTCAGCGATCAGCTCACCCTCAATCTCAACACCAGCTATGTTTTCCTGGAAAACCGCTTTGCCAGCGGAGCCGATACCATCACCCAGCGCAACCAGGGCCTACGGGATCTGGAGCTGGGCCTACGTCATACTTGGGGAAACGGGGATCCCTTCCTTTCGGCCCAATTGACGGCCTTGATCCCGCCGGGATACGCCACCCGAGACATCCCCCTGCCCTTGGGGTACGGTGTTTTCGGCTACGATCTCAAAGTTGGGGTGGCGGCCAATACCCAGTTGGGATCCCTGCCCGCCTTTTTCGACTCCTGCCTCACGTTCCGAGATTACTTGGGCTATCCCGGGGATCGGGTCAAGGCCAACCTGACCTTCGGGGCAGACCTGACTCCTGAGCTGCAGGCCATCCTGGCCCTGGATGGGGATTTTACGTTGGGCAACGGCGCGCCTTTGTTGTTCGGGGATTTGGCCGTTCAGGATCCCGACTACGACAACCTCAAGCTTTCGGGCCAGCTCAACTGGCGGTTGGAGGGAGGGTTAACGCTGGGCTTGGGAGGGTTTCAATTCTTGACCGGCCGCAACACCAATGCCGGCGGCGGCTTTACCGGCTATGTGTGGCTAAGTTACTGAAACCAAACAAAATGTTGCAGGATATCCCCTACGGTAACAGGGATCCGCAGGGGCAGATCTAGGATGAGTCTTGGCAACTGTTGGCCAGGAGAACGGATCCCATGCCTCGATTTGAGAACCTCATTGCCGCTATCGACGGCAGCGGCCCCACCGAGCAGATGGTGCATACCCTCTTGTCTTTGCCGGCCTTTGCCCAGTGCAATGTTACGTTGCTGCATGCGGTGCCTTCCCAAACGTCTGCCGAAGAGATGCGGGCTGCCTGGCAACGGGGGCAGGAGCTGCTGGCCAAAACCCTGCAAAGTTTTCCAGCTCGGCCCGGTGTAACCATTGGCACCCAACTGGTGGAAGGGGATCCCAAAGTGGTGGTGCTGCAGGTGGCCGAGTCTATGCCCAATCCCTTAATTGTCATGGGATCCCGGGGACGCAACCGCATCCTGGCCATTTTGCAGAACTCGGTGAGCCAATATGTGTTTCAGCTTGCCTCCTGCCCCATGCTGTTGGTGAAAGACGACGCCTACATCAAATATCCCAGCCGTGTCATGGTGGCCCTGAACAGCTCCCCCGCTGCTCAAGCTGCCTTTGCCACTGCCCTTGACTTGATCTCCGGCATTCAAGGGGCCCAGATCTTCCTGGCCTCTGTGCAGTTGGATGCCGACAACCCAGGCAGAGATGAGGCTCTAGATCGGGCAATCGATACCCTCAAAAACCGGCAAATCGGCCACCAAGTGTTAACTGCCGTCGGGGATCCGGGCACAGAAATTGTCCGCTTAGCCGCCGAGAGCAACGCCGATCTGCTGGTGATGGGATCCCCTGACCGCCGACCTA
Source organism: Synechococcus sp. R55.3 (assembly GCF_047461975.1). Classification (NCBI taxonomy): domain Bacteria; kingdom Bacillati; phylum Cyanobacteriota; class Cyanophyceae; order Synechococcales; family Synechococcaceae; genus Synechococcus; species Synechococcus sp. R55.3. The sequence goes on from NZ_JANSIG010000028.1 coordinate 17,644, forward strand.
CCATTGCCCGCAGCATTCCCGATTTGGATCGGCTGCTGGGGCGTTCCATCTCCGACTATGTGCGGGTGCACATCGGCTGCCCAGTGCTGATGGTGCGCTCCGTCCAAGACAGCGACTGAGCCAGGCTTCAAGGCAGTATGGAGCGGCGCTCTGTAACTCGGTCACTCTGCTGCTGACGATCCGGGCTGACGGCCCAAGCTTCAAAGATCAGCTCAGGGACTCCGGGAGGGATGGTCATGCGGGTGAGGGCTTGCCACTGCCCCTGCTCGTCACGGGAGAAGTCCAGCAACCAACGGGGGCCATCCACCAAAGAGCGAGTGCGCCCGTGCTTCACCCAAAACTTGATCCAAAAAGGGGCTTGATGGCCTGCAGCAGGGTTGGTCGTGGGGGGCAAGCGCAACACCACATCGAAATTGTCTCCGGCTCGGAGTTGCTCGGGCACCACCAGTTGGGGAGTTGGACAAACCCCAGGCGGAGCGGGGGGCAGCAGCGAGTTTTCAGAGGGAGCTACAGGGCTACTCGGGATCCCGGCTGCCGCTTGCGTTGGCAAGATGGCCTCAGCTTGGGGTGGTGGGGAAGGGGAGGAGATGGGCGATGGCAACTCTGCCGTCTCTGCTTCGGGTAGGGGCTGAGCGGAGGGGTTGGGCGCAGATGGCAGGGGATCCTTTTCCGGGAAGGAGCGGAGGGCTTGGGTCTCGGCGGGCTGAACGGGCGAAGCTGAGTCCTCCTCTCGCTGTTGCTCGGCAACGCTGACGGAAATGGGGGCGCTGTGTTGCCAGATGCGCAACAGCTTTTGCAGGGTGCGTTCGGGAGACAGCAAGGTTAAGGGGGGGTCTTCCCGCAACCGGGCCAGTGGGATGTTTGTTGCTCCCCAATACTGACGCGGAGGGGAGGCGGGAGGCAGCTCTCCGCCTTGTTGCTCCGCAACGCTGACGCGAAGGTCTCGACAGCGGACGGAAAACGGAATCGTCAAGGGCTGGGAAGGCCGGTCTGCATCCCGCCAGGAAGAGGGAGTGAGGGCCAGTTCCCCCCGCAAAGGACGGGTCCAAACGCGGCTTGGCAGGGTGATGGGAATGCTGAACACCGCCGTTCGGGCTTCAGCGGGAAATTGAATTAGCCGTTGCCCCTCGAAAACCGTGCTCTCCTCGCCTTCCTGCCAAACCCGTACCCGCAGCTCGCCGCTGCAGCCGATCCGCCCCGTCAACACCAGCACCTCATCCGGGGATCCCTCCAATTCGCTGTGCATCAGGGAAAACAGCTCCGCCGGGATGGCGGCCTCTTTTTTCTGGGGGGGCTCAAACCCGGCCTCCACGGGCGCAGGGATCCCCCGTTCCGGCTCCAGAGGCGCGGGGGCAGGCACAACCTGAAAACGGAGACAATTGTTTAACTCGGTTTCGCCGAACAGTTCTGCGATCAAGTCGGCATCTCGACAGTGCAATTCCCAAAACCCAGGGGTGAGGTGGCTGGCGGGCAAAATAATGCCGATCCCTTCATCGTTGGTGCGCACAGAACGGGTTTGGACTTGTGGGGGAGTCGGGGCGGTGTCAGGGCCCTGATTCTGCGACGACAGAGGACGCTGCCGGACTTCCACCGTGATGGTGAAGTGGGGCTGAGGCGAACGGGCAACAATGGTGTAGGTATCTTCTTCCAGAACTGCGCCCTCGGCTGGTACCGGCTGCCAGTCTTCTTGGCCGTCGCGCCGAACCCAAAAATTCAACATGGCTCCATCACCTTAGGTGCTCCGCACTGCTGACCCGAATGGTATGCCAGATACTTAACCAGATCGGCTTGCAAAAGGGTTTGCTGTTGCCCTGTAGGCAGGTGCTTAAGCTGTACCTCTCCGGCCACAGCTTCTGCATCCCCCAGCGTAACAGCCCAAGTTGCGCCGCTGCGGCTGGCCCGTTTGAACTGCTTGCCAAAGGCGCTGCCGCTCAGATCCAGCTCGGTGCAGAAACCGGCTCGGCGCAGCGCTTGAGCGATCCGGAGGGATTGGGCCTCAGCCTTCGCCCCACGGGAGATCACGTAAACCTCGACCGATGTTGGCGGAGCCTCCCCTTGTTTCTTTTGCAACAGCAGCACCAGCCGCTCCATGCCGATGGCCCAGCCCACCGCTGGGGTAGAAGGTCCGCCCAGCTCTTCCACCAAGCCGTCGTAGCGACCACCCCCACAGACGGTACTCTGGGATCCCAAGTCAGGTGAGACGATCTCAAAGGCGGTGTCGGTGTAGTAGTCCAGGCCCCGCACCAAGTAGGGATCCAACTGGTAGGGAATATCCAACATCTGCAGGTGAGCTTGCACCTGCTCGAAGAAAGCCCGCGATTCTGGGCCGAGGTAATCCGGCAGCTTGGGGGCCCCCTCGGCAATCTCGCGGGTGCGGGGATCCTTGCTGTCTAGAATGCGCAGCGGGTTGCGGGTGAGACGCTCTTGTGAGTCAGGATCCAGCTTCTCCCGCAAGGGAGTGAGGTAGTCCACCAGGGCCTGGCGATAGGCCCGCCGATCCTGCAGATCCCCCAGGGAATTGAGCCGCAAGCTCAGGTTCTCCGCCCCCACCGCTTGCAACAGCTCCCAGGCCAAGGCGATGACTTCCGCATCGGCGCGGGGATCCCGGCTGCCCAGCAGCTCTACCCCCAACTGGTGGAACTGGCGTTGCCGCCCCGCCTGGGGACGCTCATAGCGAAACATCGGCCCACAATACCAGAGGCGTTGCACATCTCCAGCCGTTTGCAGCCCGTGCTGGATGTAGGCCCGCACCACACCTGCTGTGTTCTCTGGGCGCAGGCTCACCTCTTGCTCGCCACGGGTGCTGAAGGAGTACATCTCCTTGCCCACCACGTCGGTGGCACTGCCAATGCTGCGGGCAAAGAGCTCCGTCAACTCCAGGATGGGGGTGCGAATTTCTTGGTAGTTGGCCCGTCCCAGGATCTCTCGGGCGCTGGCTTCCACCTGCTGCCAGAGCCGCACCTCCTGCGGCAAAATGTCTCGGGTGCCTCGCACCGCCTGGATCGTCTCCATTCCCGTTCTCCCTCGCTAGGGTGGCCTTGGCCGCGCCCGAAACCACGGCCTGCTGTAAAGGACTCCGTCCCGCTCACGTGAACGGCTTCATTATCGATTATCGGCGACAGCGCTCCCCGTCGCTAACGAAGCCCAAGGGCTCTGAATCCAAGCTCCAGTCCAAAAAGGACTCCGTCCGAGTGGCGCGAAAGGAGTAGGTGGCAGCAATTTGGCTGGTGGCAACAACAGCGGCGGTGGTGGCTCGCAAGATGGTAGGGCCAAGGGAGACGCACACCCCCCCATATTCCTCAGCTTGCCGACGTTCGGCAACGGTCCAGCCCCCTTCTGGGCCAATGGCTATGGCCAAGACGGGATCCCTGAGCTTTGGCAGGGCTTGCACCAGCGGGGGCGCTTTGTGCCGAGCCACGGCTATACCCCACCAGAAGGACTCCGTCCGAGTAGCGCGAACGGCTTGCAGCTCCGCCAGCCAACTTGTCCAAGGGGTGGGGGGATCGACCTGAGGCCAGCGCAACCGCTCACATTGTTCTGCGGCCTCCCGCACAATTTTTTGCCAGCGTTCCTGCCGCCCAGATCCCGGTTCCAACACGGTGCGCTCTGTCAGCAGGGGGGTAATTCGCGCCACCCCCAGCTCGGTAACCTGGCGGAGCACCTCGTCAAACCCCTGCCCTTTGACCACCGCCAAGCCCAGATGCAAAAAAACGGGCAATTCCCGCGGCAGCGTCTCCACCTCGCCCACAATTTGGGATCCCTGAGCCTGCCAATGGGCCGCCCACAGCTTGCCTGAGCCATCCAGAACCAAAAAGGGATCCCCCGGCCTGAGGCGGCGCACCCGCTGCAAGTAGTGCTGTTGCGGGCCGGTTAAATGGAGAACACCACTCGGATCCCGCTGCGCCGGGTCAATCGCCAACCGGGGCAAAGCGCTCAGGTCATGCGTGCGTTCAGACAACACCACTCCCCCCGTCGCCAGAGGGCTGCCACCACCCATTCGTTGGCCTCCAGCATCTCCGCCACCAACTTGGCCTGCTCGATGAGGATGCCGCTGAGGATCAGCCATCCCCCCTCCTTCACCACCAGCCGAAACTCCGGGATCATATCCAGGATCACATCTGCCAGGATGTTGCACACCAGCCCATCCACCATTTCGGGAATCTGCTCCAGGCTGCCCTGAGCCACCACAATGCGATCCGTCAGGCCGTTGAGATCGCGGTTGTGCATCGTGGCTTGCACCGCCAGGGGGTCGATGTCCACCGCAAACACCCGCTTCACCCCCAGCAGGGCCGCCGCCAACGACAGAATCCCGGATCCACAGCCCACATCGGCCACAGTCACTCCCTCGGCACCCCCGCCGCCCTCCAGGCGCATCTCCAGCGACTCCAGACAGAGCTGAGTGGTGGGGTGAGTGCCCGTGCCGAAGGCCATACCGGGATCCAGCCGCAACAGGTGACGACCGGGGTGAGAGGGCGGCTCCAGCCAGGCCGGACAAATGAGCAACTTGTCCCCGACCCATTGGGGCTGCCAGTGCTGCTTCCAACTGCTGCTCCAATCTTCCGCCTCTATGCGTTCCCAGCGCAGCTTCGGAACCCGCTGACCGGCAATGAGGGCATCTTGCTGCAGGCGCAGGGAGAGGGCTGCCAAATCCAGGAGGCTGACGTGAGGCCAAGGCAAATAGGCGTGAATGCAAATCTGATCTTCGCCATAGGCTTGGCTGGTCATGCCCCGACAGCCAAAACTCTCCAGCCGCCAAAAGATCAGGTCTTCTTGGGCAGGGGAGGCGATGAGACTGAGATCCCACCAAGCACCAGCGGGGTCCAGCGCTTGTGCGGGCGAAAACGGAGTGGGATTGGCAACAGTTCTGCTCACAGGGATCCCTTCACAAACCTAGGGAAAAACCAAAGTGATGGCCAACAAGATAGCGCTTCATGTCACCCAGCCGGCCAGCACTCAATGCGGCACTTTATATCAAAAATTGCAGCGCTCTGCTCAATTCATAGTTTAGGCTTATTCTGGCTATTCTGGGATTGAAAGGCTCACAGCGTCGGTTCAGCAGCGAAGAAGGGAAGGATCCCCCCAATTGGGGGATGCCCCCACTGGCTCCTCAGATGCCCAGCTTAGCCCTATGAGATAAATTGAACTGAAAAGCATTGGACAAGAATTGGATACAGCGTCGACATTCGTTTCGAGCCTCAGTGATTTTGCGGATAAATGAGGTTTGGCTGGGGCGTACTGAGCAACGATGGAGAAGGAGCAACGCAGGTGGCGAGGTCGATGTCAACTGATGAGCAATCAGCACAGCAGGGCACTCCCCAGCCCAAGGTGGCTTCTCTAGGAGTTGCCGGGGATCGGGAAGCGCGGAAGAGGGCTGCCCATGAAGATCTTCAGCCGCTCAAAGTCAGCACCCGCAAGGACTCCGTCCCGCTGACGCGATCCGCTCTGATGCGGCGTTTTAACCAGAGCTTTCCGCCTTTTTACAGCCAGTTTGTCAGCAGCGAGGTGCAGGCCCAAAATCTGCGCTTGGCCTACGCCCTCTACCAAACCCGCAAGGCGGTGGTACAGGTGCAGGACGAAGGTCGCAAGACGGTGGTTTGTCTGGCCTACCGTAATCGACCTTCCCTGCTCAGCGATCTGTTTGGGGTGTTCACCGCTTTTAATCTCTCGGTGCATGGCATTCATCTCTATGGGCAGATCTACTCACCGCACCTGGTGTTTATCCGCACCATTGTCTCCCGCGATGGCCACAGCCTTTCTTCCCAAACCAAGCTCAGCCTAGAACGGGCTATTCACGAATGCCTGGCGGGTGTGTTTCGCGTTCATGAAACCTTGGCGCTGGAGTTTGATCTCAAGGCCGGACTAAAAGACGTGCAGGTTTCTTTTTATTTTGACCCGGTGTTTCATTTGCCCACACTTTTGGTGGATGTGGACAACCAGCCGGGCGTGTTCTACCGGGTGATGACGGTTCTTGCGCAGGAGGATTTGACCGTTGTTAACCTCAATTTGATGCTCCGCCGCAAGCAAACGCGCTTCATTTTTTACTTGCTAGGGCCGGATTCAACTCCAACCATGCCGGAGTTCTTAGGGCAAAAATTGGCGTTGAGCATCCAGCAGCGGCTGCAAGGGGATCCCGTCTAGATCTGCACAGGACTGGGAGGCAAATCGAAAAGGACGGTGTTCATGTAGCGCTCTGCCCAGGCGGGACCGAAGGCTTTTTCCAAAACGCGGCGGGTGCGGTCGTTCTGCTGTTGCTGGCTGCAATAGCGCTGCTGCCCCTGGTAGTGGGCCAAAATTTGGTCGGGATCCGTCTGCGGGGGAATCTGTTGCGCCAACCGACAGTGAATTTCCAAGTAACGGCGGGCAAAGTGCAAAAAGCGGTCGGCCTCTGCTTCGTCGGCAGGACGGACGAACAGGCAGTAGGGAGAAAAAATCGTGCCCCACTCCGGCAACCGGCGCCGATGCTGGAAAGGGGCCAGATGGGATCCCAACGCTTCCAGCTCTTGGATATAGAGATCGGGCAAGCTGGGGGTCACCGGCGAGAGATCGACAATGGCGGCGCTCACCTGTCCGCGACCGACCACAATGTCGCAACCGAACAGCGGCAGCGGGTACTGCGGCTGCGGAAACATAACGCAATGGAGAATGTCCAGGCTTTGCCCGGCCTGGGCCAGCTCCAGGTGCAGTTTGCGAAAGGGATCCCCTTGGTAGCAGCGGTTTTCAATTTGCAATTTCTCACCCTCTAGGCGGCCTTCCACGTAGCCCAGATCTTCAGGCAGAGGATAGGGGGCTAGGGTGAGGGTAGATCCCCAAACGTTCAGGATTGCCTCAGATAAGCCCTGAATGAGCGGATGCAGTTGGGCAGAGAGAGCAGGAGCGGTGAACATAAGACTCTAGAAGAAAGGCTGAGAAACCCGTCCACGCTTGAGGGGTGGCCCCCTTCAATTCTTCAAAAGTGTCAAAAGTGCTGTGCCCAAGGCAGGGGAACTGCACCGCTGACCTGAAGGGATTGGGCGAAAGCTTCGACCCATTAAGCATCACCTCCAAGTACAGCCCATCTCTGTCCGATAGCCGGTACGTTATCGGATTACATGGTAACGGAAGGGGTGGGATTCGAACCCACGGTGACCTTGCAGTCACAACGCTTTTCGAGAGCGTCACAATCAACCACTCTGTCACCCTTCCAGTCAGCTGTGGGGCTTTACCATCTTAACGGCAAACCGAGTCTCCTGCTTCTTCCCAGCCTCAAAGCCAAGCTTGCTTCCCCCACGGGATGCGGTTGATGGGAAAGTGCTCCGCACCGCTGGCGGGAACGCCCAGATGAGATCATGGAGATATGGCTGCTTTATCCATTCACCACTTTCGCCAGGCCAAGCAGGCGGGTCAACCTTTGGTGGCCCTCACGGCTGCCGACTACGCCACCGCTCAGATTTTGGATCAGGCTGGGATCGACTTGATCCTGGTGGGCGACAGCTTGGCCATGACCAACTTGGGGTATGCCAGCACCCTGCCCCTGACGCTGGAACAGATGCTCCACCATGCCCAGGCCGTGCGCCGCGGGGTAGAACGGGCCTTTTTGGTGGCTGACTTGCCCTTCTTGACTTATCAAGTCCACAAAGAACAAGCTCTCCTCTCAGCAGGGCGGTTGATGAAGGAGGCAGGAGTCAACGGAGTCAAGCTGGAGGGGGGCTACCCCGACATGGTGGAAACGGTGGCCTTTCTGGTGCAGCGAGGGATCCCGGTTTTGGGTCACATCGGCCTCACTCCGCAGGCCAAACATCAACTGGGGGGCTATCGCCAGCAGGGAAAAAACCCTCCAGAGGCCGAGCGTCTGCGGCAAGAAGCCCTCAGCCTGGAGCAAGCAGGAGCATTTGCCCTGGTTTTGGAGCACATGCCGGCGGAATTGGCTGCCCAAATCTCGGCCCAAGTGGGGATCCCAACCTTGGGCATTGGGGCCGGGCCGGCTTGCGATGGTCAGATTTTGGTCACCCACGATCTGCTGGGGCTGAGCGAGCGGATTCCCCCTTTTGCCAAGCCCTATACCAACTTGAGGCAGGCAATCCGAGAAGCGGTGGAAGCTTTCGCCGACGACGTTCGCCAAAAAGTGTTTCCCCCCCGCTGATCCCTTTCAAAATCCGGGCAAAAGTGCTACGCCTGCGACACCCTATGTTGCTACGCAACGCTTATGCGAGCCGGAACCGCACCGCTTCCGTCAAGGCTGGGCAAGGATAGGGCGACCTCAGGGATCCCTGAGCAGCACCGTCCCGGTCACCACAGCGCTTTGGCCCAACCGGTCGAAGACCCGCAAACTGACTAGGTAGGAGCCGGGCACCAAGCTTAGGGGAGGACGAATGCGGAAGCGGGTTGTACAAGACACCTCTCCCGACACACAATTCACCTGCGCTGCCGAGAGCGTCTGAACCTCAATCCCCGACCACGACACCTGAAACGCCAGCTCCGCCGGGATCCGGCCCGGCACCGATACCGAAACCCCCAGCTCCAAAAAGCCGTTCCGATGTACCACAGAAGGGATATCGCTGCTGGTGATCAAAGGCGGCGGCGGAGTACTGGCCGTCAGCGCATCGGCACCACAACCGACCAAGGCCACGCCCAGCAGGCCCAGCGCCCATCCCCAGGATTTGGATCCCAGCTTCATCACAGGGTTCAATCTGAAAACTCACCTTCTCAGTATAGAGGGTGGGGATAACAGGCTTAGCGTCCTTTTCGAGAAAAACTAAAAATTCACGCCACATATAGTGGCAAGCTGGATTTTTGCCCAAACCATCTGCTACAGTAAGGCCCATAACCTGTCGAGCAGCCTGGATATGGAAGGGGAAGAAGAGCTAAAAGCTTTGCGGGCGCGTGTGCGCAACTTAGAGCGATCCCTGGCAGAATCGGAAGCGCTGTCGCTGCAGCAGATTGAGTGTACCCATCGCCTGGAACGTCAACTGCTGGAAGCGCAGGCACAGATTCAAGAACGGGATCACGCTCTGCAAGCCTGTCAAGAAGAGAAAGCGCAGCTGGCCCAGCGCCCTACCCTAGAGGCTTTTCAGCTTCAGCAACAGCACATCGAAGAACTGCAGAATCTCCTGTGGGAAATGGAGCGCCGTCCAACGCTGGAGCACTACCACATTCTGCAGCAGCAGTTGCAAACTAGCCAGGCGGAAATTGAAACCCTCAAGGCGGAATTGCAGCGGCGCGTCGATCCGGCCCGATTTTACCAACTGCAGCAGGAGCTCCTGGA
>NZ_JANSIG010000028.1:26984-32205 GCF_047461975.1 Synechococcus sp. R55.3
ATTGAAACCCTCAAGGCGGAATTGCAGCGGCGCGTCGATCCGGCCCGATTTTACCAACTGCAGCAGGAGCTCCTGGAACTGAAACAGCAGGCCAACCAGTTGGGAGAATACGCCGTCAAGCTGCCGCAGGTACAGCTTTTGCAAGCCCAATTGCAGCTCCGCATACAAGAGCTAGAAGAGGAAAAAGCGCAACTGCAAGCGCAAGTCCAAGAGTTGGCCGCTCGACCTTCTGCCCAAGAACTGGAAACCCTACGGGCAGAGCTAGAGGCTGCCCACCGCCAAGCCGAAGCCGAATGGCAACGTTTGAAGACCCATCTGGAAACCGAAAAGGCGCACATGGAAGCTGACCTGAACACTGCCCGGCAACGTATTCGCGAATTGGAAGAGCGCCCTACCCCAGAGCAATGGGCACACTTGCAAGCGGAGTTGGATCATCTGCGCCAACAAGCCTCTTTTGCCAAGGCCGAGCGGGCCACCTTGCTGGAAGAGCTGCAGCAGAGTCAGCGACAGCAGGCCGAGCAAGCTCAACAAATTGCCAAACTGGAAGCGGAAGCAGCCCAGGCCGCCCACCTCAGGGAGACAGAGTCCTCGCAGGCGCAGCGAATCCTGGTCTTGGAGGAGCAGGTGCAGGCTTTGACTCGCGAGCTTGGTGCTTTGCGAGCCGAGCGGGATCAGCTTATCCAAGAGTTGGCCCAGCGTCCCACCCTTGCCCAGTGGCAGGAAGTTCAGCAGCAGGTGCAGAGCACCCAAGAAAGCCTGGAAGAAGCCCGGCGGGGGCGAGAACTGGCCGAGGCCCATCATCTGGTCAGCCAAAAGCAGATCGAGAAGTTGCAGCAGCAGGTGATGGCTTTGAAAACCGAGTGTGTGCAGGCCCACGCCTACGCGCAAACCCAAGAAAAGGAAGTGGCCCTGCTGCAGCAGCGCAATCAAGAACTGGAAGAGCAACTGGCCACACTGCGTCAGTCGGCCTCCGCTTCCCCTCAGCCAGCGGTTGTCGAGCCCAGGTCGAATCATCGGGCCCAGGAACGGATTCCTGCCGCGGCTGACGAGTCTGCTCCTTCCCCGGCGGCACCCAACAGCCGACCCACCACTTGGAGAACACCCACCACAGGGATCCCGCCGCTCACCCTGGACGAGCGGGAAGAAAGTGCCCCGCTCGGCTGGCGCCAACGGACAGAAAGGCTCCTGAAACGCTCCGCTTTGGCCGCTTCACGGGCAGGAGGGGAAACGGGCAGTCGCAACCGGATTGAGTTGCCGACTTTTGTGCAGCGGCGGCCCTACTGAGCGCTCCATTCTCGGGGATCCAACCGTTCTCCGGCTTGAAAACGAGGCCAAGCCCAGCGCAACAGGGCTCCCAGCTGGGCGTGAAATCGCTCCGGGGCAAATTGCAGAGCATGGGCCCGAATCCGCCGGGGATCCCAGTCCTGTCGATCTGCCTGGCGCAGCCCTTCCACCAACGCTTCCACACTGGCTTCGGGGATGAGGATGCCGGTTTGGCCGTGGATGACCGTCTCCCGGACACCTCCCCGGTTGAGGGCAACCACAGGACGACCACAGGCTTGCACCTCCACCGGCACCAGGCCGAAATCCTCCTCCCACGGGAACAGCAGCACCCGGCAATGGGCCAACAGCTCCTGCAGACGGGCTTGCGGTTGATGGGGCAAAAACTCCACCTGCGGCCCCGCCAATCGCTTGAGCCGAGGGAGCTCCGGCCCTTCTCCCACAATCAGCAGACGACGACCCAGCCGTTCACAGGCGGCAATTGCCAGATCCACCCGTTTGTAGGGCACCAATCGGCCCGCCACCAGGTCGTAATCGCCACTGGGATCCGCCACCGGCTCAAACCCCTGCAGCGGAACGGGCGGGTAGATAACAACAGCCTCGCGGCGGTAGAGCTTGGCAATGCGGCGGCGAATGTGCTGGGAGTTGGCGATCAACAGATCTGGACGTTGAGCTGCCAGAAAATCCCATTGGCGCAAGCGGTGCAGCAGCCATTGGCCAATTGCGCCAACAGGCCCGCTTCTCCCCAGCCCTTCTCGCTGCAGATACAGCTCCCGGTTCTCCCAGAGGTAACGGGTGGGGCTGTGGATGTAGCTCAGGTGCAGGGTAGAGGCTCCCGTCAGGATCCCTTTGGCAAAGGCGTGGCTGCTGGAGATCACACAGTCATAGCCGGAGAGGTCGAAGCTCTCATAGGCCAACGGCATCCAGGGCAGCAGATACTTGAGGCGGGCGTGGTAGTCAGGGCGCAACACCCCCAGCCACTTGGCCCAGCCTTGCAAAAAAGAGGTGTGAATCGACAGCTCCTGCCAGCTCGGCGGCAGGGTGTGGGCCGAGAAGAGACTAACGTAAAGGGGGGCCTGTGGGGCAAAAGCCACCAGCTCCTGCAAAACCTTTTCCGATCCCCCCGGCCAGATCAGGTACTCGTGCACCAGGGCCAGGCGCTCAGGCCAAGCGGGATCCCGGCTGGGAAGAGTGGGGACAGCCACAGGAAGGGATCCCCAAGGCTCAGGCACGGTCAGGACTTGGCAGAGCGGCGCTTTTTGCCAATTGGGCCGCTCACCTGCTTGGCTTTCTCGTCGATCCGCTCATTGATGTAGTTGTAGATCTCGCGGAAGCGAGGCAGGGCCCGCATCTCCAGGCGACTGCCGTCCTTGAGGGTGAGCACCATGTCTCCCCACACGCCCAAGCCACGGGGCACCATAACCACCTTGGCAATCTCGCCGTAGATTACATCTGAGCGCTCCTTGCCGCCCCATCCCCCAATCACGGTGATGCGACGATTGGTAATCCGATAGTGTACCCACAGCTTACGCACCAGTGCCCCCACAAACAGAGGCAAGCCGACAAGTGTAGCCCCAATGAAGGAGTTCAACACCAAATCGCCACTGTGGGGGCCGCCCTCAAAAAAAACCTCCTCTTGCACCGCCATGCAGAGCACCGTCCGGTTGTTTAGAGTGTTGCCGTTAACGATCTTAAACGATTTCTCAGCTTTCCCCAACTGGGGCTAACGGCAGGTTCGGGATTGGGTCAGCCTTCGGACGGCTTGTAGGGAACGGCAGGTGGCCAAGACCAGGTAAACAAACAACACCATCACCACCACCGCCACCGCTGCGGCTCCGGCATTACCCAGCCAGCCCCACCCTTCCAGCCCCGTCAGGGCCACCAAAGCCCAAGAAGCCGGGTGCAGCATTCCCCCCAACAGGAGAATTTGCGAGAGCATTTGCCCAGCCGTAAAGCGGGATCCCAGCACCACCAGGGCCAGTCCGCCGCCGATGTTGATCAACCCCATGTTGCCCAAAAAGGCGTAGCAAATGTGCCAGGCGTACTTTTGTTTGGGCACCTCCTGCCAGAGGAGGGGCTCGGCAGGGATCCCCGAAGCCTCCTGGGGGGCGAGCGGCAACGGCTGAACTTGGCTGAGGATCCAGCCGAGGACAATGGCGGCAACCAGCATCGCCACGCCCGCCTTCACGTTCAGCTTGCCGGGGATGGTTAGCTCGGGGTGGGCCAACATCGCAGATCCTCCTGCAACCCGTCCTAGCCTATCCTGTCTTTGCCCCAAATTGGCCAACAGCCTCAATCCCTTGGATAGAGCAGTGTGCCACAGCGTTTGCAGAATTGGGCATCCCCATCGTGCTGGGAGAGGCCACAGCCTGGGCAGGCCCACTGTACCGAGTTGCCGCTTTTTACCAGTTGCTTGATCAACTCCCCCACTTGCCAAGGGATCAGGGCTATGCCCGTCAAGATCATCAACACTGTCAGCAGCCGGCCCAGCTCAGAAGTGGGGGTGAGATCCCCAAACCCCACCGTGGTCATGGTAACGACGGAAAAGTAGAAAGCATCCAAAAAGGTGGCAAAAACACCAGGATTCACTGGATGTTCTACCTGATAGATCAGCCCAGAGTAGACGAAAACAATGGCAAAGAGGGTGAAGAAAATGCGCAGCAAAATGCGGCTATCGGCGGAGATCACTTGCCCAAACAGGGTTTTGCCCTCCACCAGGCGCAGCAGCCGCAAAATGCGAAACCAGCGCAAGAGGCGGATGAAGCGAATATCGGTTAGCCCGGCAAAAAAAGGCAAAATGGCGAGCAAATCGATGAGCGAATACAAGCTCACGACATAGCGCAACTTCTGCGGGGCCGCTGCCAGTCGGAGCAGATATTCCACCACAAACAAGCCGAGAATGAGGCGATCCACCCGCTCCAGCCAAAGACGTACCTCAGGGGGAATGGGATAGGTTTCCACCACAAAGAAGGTGGATGAACAGAAAACCAGCGCCGCCACCAGCAAGTTCACCCAGCGGCTTTCCGGAGTGTCTTGATCCCCCCAATAGCGCTGAAGGATCCCGGAACGGGCAAGATCGAGATCAGCTTGGGTGGGGAGAGTGGTCACAAACGGGATCCAGCTGGGAAGATATCGGGAGAGTTTCCTTTCAACGCCCATCAGGCGCATACTAACTAAGCTAATGGAAACTAGCTCACAGAGCGAACTTCCCCTAAGCAAACGTCCAGGCTTTGGGTGTTAATTAGGTGTTGAGTCGATGTTGCCTCCTATCGTACTGGCCTCGCAATCCGCTGCCCGCCGCCAATTGTTAAAGGCTGCCGGGATCCCTTTTCGCGTTCAGCCCAGCTATTTTGACGAAAGCCAAATCAAAAGCTCAGATCCCGTGGAGCTGGTCCAGAAGCTGGCCTCGGCAAAAGCAGAAGTGGTGGCGGCCCAGCAACGGGAGCCCGTCTTGGTTGTGGGGGCCGACTCCGTGCTCTACCTAGATGGCGAGATCCTGGGCAAGCCGGCCAATGCTCTGGAGGCGGAACGGCGCCTGCGGCAAATGCGGGGCGAAGTGGGAGAGCTCTACACAGGCCATGCCTTAATTGACACGAAGCAGAACCGTCGCCTCACCCACTATGCGGTGACGCGGGTGTTTTTTGCCAAGCCCAGCGACGAGGAAATCCGCGCCTATGTGGCCACCGGTGAGCCGCTCAATTGTGCTGGCTGTTTTGCCATCGATGGCCGCGGCAGCCTGTTTGTGGAGCGGATCGAGGGGTGCCCCGGCAATGTTATCGGGCTGAGCTTGCCCCTGCTGCGGCGCATGATGCAGGAGTTGGGCTATTCCCTCACCGATGCTTGGAGCATGACTCTAGTCAATGATAAGCTCAACTATACTGAAAATAATGTATAATATGTTCAGTACGGATTACTACCAGTTGATCTTTCTGTTTACTTT
>NZ_JANSIG010000029.1:0-30083 GCF_047461975.1 Synechococcus sp. R55.3
GAGACTTGGCCAGCGGACGTCGAGAGGAAGAGGAAAAGCTTTGTCGTGGAGTGGGCAAGGGGTACGGCTGGGATCCCTTTGTTGACCCAGAGCCTGAGTAGCCTTGGGGTATCGACCCTCCCAAGCGCGTTGGATGTCGTCGAGATGTCATGACCTCACTCCCCACTTTCAATCATGTCGATGGCGCTCAAGTAGTTCAGCCCTCACCGGAACGCCTTTTCTCAGCAGAAAGCCACCCCCAGCACAGAGGGGAAAGGCAGCCTTCTGGACAACGGCAAAACCAATGACAGCCTACCACCCCATTCTTAAGTTAGGGGTATGGGAGCAGCCGCTGCCTACCCAAAAACTGCAGGGATCCCTTATGCTCTCCAAGCAAGAGAGTTTTGGTTGGGAGAGTTTGAATCGGCGGCTTTGGCAAAAGAACCCAGCGTCTCTCAGAAAGCCACCGGCTACTCAAGGTTGCTTAACAGATTGGATTCAGCAATGCCGATGATTTTGCCTCCCATTTGGGTAATCCGCTTCACTTCTTGGGAAAGGCGGCTGAAGGGCACTTTGTACTCGACAACGCTTCTGCGCACGCCTCCTCCCACAAGGCCGGATACCTTGATGGTGAAGATTTTATCGCTATTCGGCAGCCCTCCTTCTGAGCTGCTGGCCTGAGCGACCTCTGGTTCTGGGGCCGATGCCGCTTGAGGCGCGGTAGCAGCGCTCTCCCGCTCTAGGAGCAGCCTCCAACTGCGGGGATAGGCGGGGGCCAGACGATAGACCACTTTGTAGGACCCGGTCGCGTGGTCATCCTCGGACTCCACCTTCACCACAGTTCCAGCCGGAATATCCAGCTTGGCCCCCTTGGACATGACTTTAATTCCCGGCCAATTGGTGGGCGTATCCGTCAGTAGCTCGACCTCAAAGGCTTGATCCCCCAACAACAACTTGGCCATCTCAACAACTCCGTTTTGCTCAGCATTCAGTGGCGGGAGAGCCGCCCACAACCACAGCTTCATCGTCAAACATTCTACCGTTGCCAGGTGCCCACCAGAAACCTCCTGCGGGCAGGGGCTAAACTGCTGCCTCAAAAGGATTTGAGCTGCGCTCGATCTGAGTGGACAATTTGGGGATCACCTGCAGCTTGAACTGCTGTTCGAAGACTTTTTTCTTCTCGTTCAAGCTCCACAGCTCCAAGGCGCAGTCATCATTGGGATGCCTGGGATCCAAAATCAGCTCCATCTGCCGAGAGCCTTCTCCCAAGAGCTGAAAACGGCAGTGCAGCGCTTGGATGGCTTGCAGACGGCGGCGATCCAGGGCACAAGCCATGCGCAGCAAGGGGCTCAGTTCCAAGACGATTTGGCGATCCCGTTCGTCGGTGAGGCGCTGAAAGTTTTCGTGCTTCTTCTTGGGAGGCGATTTGCGGTGGTAGCGGGCCAAGTTGGCGATCACTTCCACCTCTTCTTCATTGAAGCCCAACAGTTCCCCATGGCGAATCAGGTAGTAGGAGTGTTTGTGGTGGGCGGCATGGCTGATAAAGTGGCCGCAGTTGTGCAGCATGGCCGCTGACCAGAGGAGGGCCCGCTCGCGGGATCCCCAACCATGCAACAGGCCGCGGGTCTGGTCGAAGAGGCTGAGGGCAAATTCGGCCACCCGTTCGGCATAGGGCAGCTCCACCTGATATTTTTCCGCCAGCTTGAGCACACTGCGCCGCCGCACCGAGCTGTGGTAGCGCAGCCGATCCTCAATCAAGCCTTGGCCGATCATCCAATCCACGATCAGCCCTTCCCGCAAAGCCCGTTCGCAAAATTGAACCCGCTCTACCCCCAGCAGGCTCATCACTTCCTCTAGGATCAGGGCGCCGGCCAGGATGATCTCCCCCCGTCTTTCCCCTAGGCCGGGAAGTTTTTGCCGTTCGGCCACCGTCAGGGATCGCAGCTCTTTGATGTAGCCGCGCAAGGCTTCCAAGCTGAACTCATACCCCTGCAGGCGACTGGGGGGAGCGCCCAAACGACGGCGGGCATCCCACTGGGCCAGGCTCTCGACGGTGCCAGAGGTGCCCACCAAAGGCAGGGATCCCTGTTGTTGTGAAGATGCGACGATCCGTTTCATCTGCTCAATGGGGGATTCCAGCATGCCGCGGATGTGCTGGCGCAGGGCTTGCAGTTCGCCAGAAGTGGGCGGATCGTGGTGCAAAAAAGCCTGGGTTAGACGCACAGCTCCCACCTTGATGCTGCGCAGAAACTCCGGCTCTTGGCCATTGCCCAAGATCAGCTCTGTGGAGCCACCGCCGATATCCACCACCGCGTGCATCCGGTTGTGGAACTCCATCGCCGAGAGCACTCCCAGATAAATGCGGCGGGCCTCTTCCTGCCCCGAGATCAACTCCACCCGCAGGCCCAGCTCCCGTTCAATCCGCTTCAAAAACTCCGGCCCATTGGGGGCCTCGCGCACAGCACTGGTGGCCACCGCAACAATGGAATGCACCTGAAAGCTCTCGGCAATGCGGCAAAATCGTTCCAGGGCCACTCGGGCCCGCTCCATGGCTGCAGGGGTCAGGGCACCCGTCTGGTTGCAGTATTCCCCCAGCCGCACGGTGGCTTTTTCGCGGGAGATGATGGTGAAGCTGGGGATACGGGGATTGATGCGCACCACCACCATGTGGAGAGAGTTGCTGCCCACATCGATGGCGGCCAGAACGGGGGCAGCCCAAGATTCAGGACGAGAAGCCGGGCCGGTTTCGGAAACTGGGGGAGCAGAGGCGACAGGGCATTCCGTGAAGTCGGTGCGCGAAGAGATCATGGCTCGGGTGTGGGGGTCAACCCCTTTAGGATACTGTGTACTTTCCCCCCTTGTTCCGGGCCCAGTTGTCAGGTTTGCGATTGACTCGGCAAACAGGGGAATGGACTCAGCTTGGGATCCCTGCCGCTCTCGCCCCAGCCTAAGATAGGGACACAGTATTTGATTTGTTTGTTTCAAAGTAGGTTCCGATGTCTCAGCCAGCCGAATCACCTCAGAAGGCCAACAGCACCCTCAAACTGCTGCGCACTCACGAGTCTCCCCAACTGGAGCGCATCCGCCACACCACTTCCCATGTCCTGGCTATGGCGGTGCAAAAGCTGTTTCCCAAGGCCCAGGTGACCATCGGCCCCACCACCGACTACGGCTTCTATTACGATTTTGACCATCCCGAACCCTTTACGCCTGAGGATCTCGACCGCATCAAAAAAGAGATGCAGGCGATCATCAAAAAAGGTTTGCCGGTGATCCGCGAGGAGGTGAGCCGGGAAGAAGCCAGGCGCAGAATCGAAGCCCTCGGCGAACCCTATAAGCTGGAGATCTTGGACAGCATTCCCGAAGGAGAGGTCATCAGCATTTATCACTTGGGGGATGAATGGTGGGATCTCTGTGCTGGCCCCCACGTGGAAAACACCCGAGATCTCAACCCCAGAGCCTTTGATTTGCTCAGTGTGGCCGGCGCTTATTGGCGGGGGGATGAAACCAAGCCGCAGCTCCAACGCATCTACGGCACCGCCTGGGAGACCCCAGAGGAGCTGAAAGAATACAAACGGCGGCTGGAAGAAGCCAAACGGCGGGATCACCGCAAGCTGGGCAAAGAACTGGGCCTATTTTTGTTTTCGGATGAGGTGGGGCCGGGGCTGCCTCTCTGGACACCCAAGGGCACCATTCTGCGCTCGGTGCTGGAGGATTTTCTCAAGCAGGAGCAGCTCAAGCGGGGCTACCTGCCGGTGGTTACCCCTCATATTGCCCGTGTGGACTTGTTCAAGATCTCCGGCCACTGGCAAAAGTATCGGGAAGATATGTTTCCCATGATGTCGGAGAATGAGCAGGCGCGTGCGGCTGAACAGGGCTTTGTCATGAAGCCGATGAATTGTCCTTTTCACATCCAAATCTACAAATCCGAGCTGAGATCCTACCGCGATTTGCCCCTACGATATGCCGAGTTCGGCACCGTTTATCGCTACGAGCAATCGGGGGAATTGGGAGGTCTGACGCGAGTGCGTGGCTTCACGGTGGACGATGCCCATTTGTTTGTTCGCCCCGATCAATTGGAGGAGGAGTTTCTCAAGGTTGTCGATCTCATTTTGGTGGTTTTCGATAAGCTCAAGCTCAAGGATTTTCGCGCCCGCCTCAGCTTCCGGGATCCCAAGTCGGACAAATATCTGGGATCCCCCGAAGATTGGGACAAAGCCGAAAATGCCATCCGTCGCGCTGTGGAGAAGTTGTCGATGCCCCACTTTGAAGGGATCGGAGAGGCAGCCTTCTATGGGCCGAAGCTGGATTTTATTTTCCGCGACGCGCTGGATCGGGAGTGGCAACTGGGCACGGTTCAGGTGGACTACCAAAACCCACAGCGCTTTGATCTGCAATACGTAGCTGAGGATGGATCCCGGCAGCGTCCGGTGATGATTCACCGTGCTCCCTTTGGCTCGCTGGAACGACTCATCGGCATTCTCATCGAAGAATACGCTGGGGATTTTCCCTTCTGGCTGGCCCCGGAACAGGTGCGTATTTTGCCCATTTCCGATCAGTATTTGGGCTATGCCACCCAAGTGCGGGATCAACTGCGGGAACATGGGATCCGCGTTCACATCGATGCCGACAGCGATCGTTTGCCCAAAAAAATCCGCAATGCCGAGAAGGCCCGGATCCCTTTTATGTTGATCGTGGGGGAACAGGAACAAGCGGCAGGAACGGTGAGCGTGCGCCAGCGCCATGGACAGGAGCTGGGATCCCTGACGGTGGCAGATTTCCTAGCCCAGCTACAGGCACTTGACTAGCTTGGGCATTCGGGATCCCTGGCTTGCGGCAACTGGGTTTTCAGAACTTGGAGCTCAAGAAAGAGCTTGAGTTTCCCTTTCTCAAGGGAAGCCAAGGGGGCTAATTGAAAAATCAGGATTTGGCCGACAACCCACCATGTTCTCTAGGGATTTTCTGGAGAGGATCCTGCAACGCTTTAGGAGCTGACGGCTAAATCGATCTGTCGCCGAATGGATTGGCCGTTACTTTGGTGAATTGATTGATAGTTACTTTGAATTGCAGTGAAATAGCCTGTCGATCTAAGCTCCTCATCTCCCGCTCTGCGATTGTAGATAACAGCACTATGAATTGTAGCTTTTACTACAGTATTAGCTTCTCTATTGGAGATAGGCTTTTGTGCATTCAAAGTCTGACCGCAGAGTGATGACTCAAGGATAGGATCCCATGCCCAAAACGCTGTTTAAAGTTGACCTGACTAAGCCAATGGATCAACAGGATCTACCGGGTC
Organism: Synechococcus sp. R55.3; assembly: GCF_047461975.1. NCBI lineage: Bacteria > Bacillati > Cyanobacteriota > Cyanophyceae > Synechococcales > Synechococcaceae > Synechococcus > Synechococcus sp. R55.3. The sequence continues at coordinate 5,276 of NZ_JANSIG010000029.1, forward strand.
ACAACCGCTGGCATCCTGATATTCCCGCTGTGGTTTCTGTAAACCCTGGCGAGGTATTCCGAATTGAGTGTAAAGACTGGACGGATGGGCAAATCAAAAACAACGATGATCCTTCCGACATTGAGCAGGTTGACCTAAGCGTTGTCCATGTTTTGAGTGGGCCTATTTGGGTTAACGGCGCCCAGCCTGGAGATATCCTGGTTGTCGATCTGTTAGACATTGGGCCACTGCCGGGAGACGAGTGGGGGTTTACAGGTATTTTTGCCAAAGAAAATGGAGGGGGATTCCTCACCGATCATTTTCCCAACGCGGCCAAAGCCATCTGGGATTTTCAAGGCATTTACACCACTTCCAGACACATTCCCCATGTGCGCTTTGCCGGCATCATTCACCCCGGCCTCATTGGCTGTGCCCCATCTCACGAGTTGCTGGCGGCTTGGAATAAGCGGGAAGCTGAGCTGGTCGCTTCGGCTCCCGATTTGCGCACTTACGGCGCGGGGCTATCCGGCAATCAGCCTGTGCTGGCCGCCTTGCCCAATCCCAAGAACGCAATTTTGGGAACTTTGCCCAAGTCAGAGTATGAGCGGGTTGCTGCTGAAGCGGCTCGGACGGTGCCCCCGCGAGAGCACGGCGGTAATTGCGATATTAAAAACCTGTCTAAAGGAACACGGATCTACTTCCCGGTTTACGTGGAGGGTGCCAAGCTGTCGATGGGAGATATTCACTTCTCGCAAGGGGATGGGGAGATCTCTTTTTGTGGCGCTATTGAGATGTCGGGCTACATCGATCTCCACGTCGATCTAATCAAGGGTGGTGTTGAGAAGTACAGATTGGTTAACCCCATTTTTAAGCCCGGCCCTGTTGAGCCACGTTACTCGGAATACCTTGTGTTTGAGGGCATTTCTGTGGACGAGCTTACAGGTAAGCAGCATTATATGGATGTTCACATTGCCTATCGACGCGCCTGCTTAAATGCCATCGAATATCTGAAAAAATTCGGCTTTACGGGAGAACAAGCTTATCTGCTGCTCAGTTCTGCACCGGTGGAGGGCAGAGTGAGTGGGATCGTCGATATTCCCAATGCTTGCTGTACGGTGGCTGTTCCTACGCAAATCTTCGACATAGATATTCTCCCTAGGTGAATGTTATCCGATGCCTCGTTCAAGGGGGTGGAATAGGAAGATGCCGCTGTATGAGTTTAAGTGTCAAACCTGTGGGGAGTTTGAGGTATGGCGGCCCTTATCTCAATATCGAGATCCGGCCTATTGTCCTTCTTGCAATCAGGAAGGGAAACGTCTCATTTCAGTTCCCATGGTTCAGCTTTCCAGCTCTTTGCCTATTTCAAAGGGGGGAAGAGAACCCAAACTGATCAAGCGTGAACAGCACTCAAATTCTGATCCAAACTCGCCAAAATATCGCTCCCAATCCTGTGGGCGACCTTGGATGTTGCACCATTAGTTATTAGACATAGTTGTTTCAGGCTAGGGTAAGACGCCTGGGCTATTGAAAAAAGCCTTCTGGCCCCGTGCATTATTGCTCCGCAGCGCTATTGCTATGCCTACGGCACCCTGACGGGAACCGCAACGCTGACGCGACGATGCGACGACGTAACGACGTGACCAACGTTTTAGGTGTGGGTGCAGTGTCCCAGTTTGAATCGAAATGACCATAGTGCTTAGAAAAAGAGAGACTCTCACAATACCCCCAGAAATGCTTTCCTCTGGCATGGCAGTTCACAACCTATGCTGGAAAAGGCGTTCAAGAAGCACCTCATGAGTGGGCCTGATCCTTCCTTGGCAGAGGGATCCCATCGCAGCGATATTGCCCTTCGCTTGCAGGGGATCACCAAGCGTTATCCTCTGGTGCTGGCCAACGACCACATCGATCTGGAGGTGCGTTGGGGAGAGATTCTGGCGCTGATGGGGGAGAACGGGGCGGGCAAGTCTACCCTGATGAAGATCGTCTATGGGTTGGTCAGCCCGGACGAGGGATCCATTCAAGTGGATGGGCAACCGGCCAAAATTCACAGTCCCGCCGATGCCATTCGGTTGGGAATTGGGATGGTGCATCAACACTTTATGTTGGTGGATCCCTTGACGGTTACGGAAAACGTGGTTCTTGGGGCCGAACCCGGCCATCTTTTTCAGGTCGATTTCCGTCGGGCCAGGGCTGAGGTGGCTCAGTTGATTGCCGAGATGGGCTTCCATCTGGATCCCGACGCCAGAGTGGAGGATCTGCCGGTAGGCCTACAGCAGCGGGTGGAGATCTTGAAAATGCTCTACCGCAAGGCCCGCATCTTGATTTTGGATGAGCCGACGGCAGTGTTGACTCCGCAGGAGGCAGGCGAGCTGTTTGCGTTTTTGCGCCGCTTTGCCCGGCGGGGGGGAGCTGTCATTTTCATCAGCCACAAGCTGAAGGAGGTAATGCAACTGGCCGACCGCGTCACCGTCATTCGGGATGGCAAGGTGGTGGCGACGTTGCCCACTGCCCAAACCGATGCCCAGGAACTGGCGCGGCTGATGGTGGGGCGGGAAGTCAGTCTGACCGTTGAAAAAAAGGCCGCTACCCCTGGGGAGGTGTTGCTGGATGTGCGAGATCTGTGGGTGGATATACCGGGGCGGAAGCCGGCGGTGGCGGGGGCGAGCTTCCAGGTACGTGCCGGCGAGATTGTGGGCCTTGCCGGTGTGGAGGGAAACGGCCAAACGGAATTGGTGGAGGCGATCACCGGCTTGAGAAGCTACCGCGGCCAAATTCGCTATGGAGCCGGATCCCTGTCTGCTTCGGCCCGACAGGTGCGTTGCTGGGGTCTGAGTCATATCCCCGAAGATCGCAATGTGAGAGGTTTGGTGCTGGATTTCCCCACCCGCGACAACCTGATCCTGGGGGATCACCATCAAAAGCCGTATACCGGCTGGTTGGGATTTTTTCGGGAAGAGGCCATTGACCAACATGCCCGCCAGGTGGTGGAGAGCTTCGACGTTCGCCCCCGCAGCATTTCCCTGACGGCCCGCCGCTATTCTGGGGGCAATGCCCAGAAGATCGTTGTGGGACGGGAGCTTTCCTGTGGATCCAAGGTGCTGGTGGCTGCCCAGCCGACGCGGGGGGTGGATGTGGGGGCCATCGAGGCCATTCATCGCCGCATCCTGCAGGCACGGGATCAGGGCATGGGGGTGCTGCTGGTATCGGCGGATTTGAATGAGGTGATCAGCTTGTCGGATCGCATTTTGGTGATCCATGAGGGCCGCCTGGTAGGAGAACTCAGGCCTGAAGAGGCCACCGAAGAGCGGATCGGGCTGCTGATGGGCGGGATCCAGCATTAGACGAGGCTGGGGGCAGCTTGAGAAGACCCTGCCGCCCGTTCTTGGGCTAGGGCTGCTCGCCGTTGCTCCAACTCTTGAGGAGAGATGCGCCCATAGGTCACGCTCATCTCGGCCAGCCGCTGGATCATGTCCTGCCGCAGCATGTCCTCGCGGTAGCGCCAGGCCCAGTTGTTCTCGGTGGTGCCGGGGAAGTTCATGCGCGCCTCTGCCCCCAAGCCCATCACATCCTGCAGGGGAATGATGGCCAGGTCGGCTACGGAAGAAAGGGCCAAGCGGATCAGATCCCAATGGATGCCCCCGGATCCCTGGCAGCCCAAATAGCGCAGCAGGTTTTGTTTTTCCCACTCCGAGCGCTCCGGGTCATGAAACCAGCCCACCACCGTATTGTTGTCGTGGGTGCCGGTGTAAACGACAAAGTTACGCTCGTAGGCATGGGGCAAATAGGGGTTATCCGGCCCGGAACCAAAAGCAAACAGCAGCACCTTCATGCCGAGCAGGCCGAATTGATCCCGCAGTTGCAACACCTCGGGCGTGATGTCTCCCAGATCTTCGGCAATCACCGGGATTTCCCCCAGCTTGTCGGCCAGGGCCTGAAAGAAATCTGCTCCCGGCCCTTTTTGCCACTCCCCTTCCACAGCCGTTTCTGCATCGCCTGGAATGGCCCAGTAGCTCTCGAAGCCGCGAAAGTGGTCGATGCGCACACAGTCCACCTGCTTGAGGATGGCCTGGATGCGCCGGATCCACCAGTCGTAGCCGCGAGCCTTGAGCACCTCCCAGTTGTAGAGGGGGTTGCCCCAGCGCTGCCCGGTGGGGCTGAAATAGTCCGGCGGCACACCGGCTACTTGTAAAGGCCGTCCCTGTTCATCCAGGTGAAACAGCTCCCGGTTGGCCCACACGTCGGCACTGTTGGGGGCAACATAGATGGGCACATCCCCAATGAGCCGCACTTGATGCCGATGAGCATACTCCCTTAGGGATCCCCACTGCTGGGCAAACAGATACTGCCAAAACATCTGCTCGGTAATGGCATCGGCATAGCGGTCGCGAGCCTCTTGCAGGGCCGGCGGATCCCGTCGCACCAAGGCCGGATCCCATTGGTTCCACTCTTGCTCGCCGTACACATCCTTGAGGGCCATGAACAGGGCATAGTCGGGCAACCAATCGGCTTCGGCAGCACAATAGGCTTGGAAGGCTTCCCAGTCGGCGGCGGACGCTTTTTCTTTGAAGGTTGCCCAGGCGCGGTGCAGCAGGCCCAGCTTGAAGGGGATCACGGTTTCGTAGTCCACCCGCTCGGCAGACCCGGCTTGGATCGTTGGCCATTGGGGCAGGTCCTGCCAACTGTCGGGCTCTAGCCAGCCGGCTTTTACCAACAGCTCCGGGCTGATGAGCAGCGGGTTGCCGGCTATGGAGGAAAAGCTCATGTAGGGGGAGTTGCCCCAGCCGGTAGGTCCCAGAGGCAGCACCTGCCAGAGGCGCTGGCCGCTCTCCACCAGAAAATCCACAAACCGGTAAGCAGCCGGCCCCAGGTCGCCGATGCCAAATGGCCCCGGTAGCGAGGTGGGGTGCAAGAGGATCCCGCTGAGTCTGCCCATGCGCATGGCCAAGCCCTTTTGCTGAAGGTGGCTTCACCGCCTATGCTGTCACTTCCAGAGCCACGATGAACAGCTCCAGACAAGACAAAATCGGCACAAAGCCAAAAGACCCCCTTTTCCGCCCTGGCCAGGGATCCGGAACTGGGATCCTGTCAGGCCATCTCAGGCGCAGGGCAGGCTTGGGCATACCAGTCATAGAGGCCATCACCGGTGGTGAGCCAAGTCTGAGGGCGAGATTGGATGTGCTGCAAGGCTTTTTTCAGGGATCCCATCCGCAGAGGCTGCCCGACAATGAAAGGATGTAGGCCGATGGCCATGACGCGGGGGGAGCGTTCCCCATCTTGCCACAGTTGATCAAACTGGTCGATGAGGGCTTGGGCAAAGGCTTCTGCCGGCAGGCGGGCGCTCAGACAAAGGCTGATGTCGTTGGCCTCTAGAGTGTAGGGGATCCCCAAGAGAGGGCCGGCGGCAGTCTGCAGCCAGTAGGGTTGGTCGTCGTTTACCCAGTCGGTGGTGTAGCGGATCCCGGCAGCCTTGAGCAGGTCAAAGGTGTTCTCGCTAACGGAAAACCCCGGCGTCAGCCAGCCCCAAGGGCGGGATCCCGACACCTTTTCCAAAAGGGACAAACTGCGCTCAATGAGCTCCTGTTCGACGTCACGGGCCAGGCCGCTGTGGCCGGTGGAGTTGTTCCAGCCGTGGGCCAACACCGACCAGCCGTATTGGCGGATCCCTTCAATGATGGGGGGGTAAAGCTGCACCATTTCTGCATTCAAGGCGGCAGTCACCGGGATCCCCAGCTCGGCAAACAGCTCAAACAGGCGCCAAATGCCCACCCGGTTGCCATAGTCCCGCCAGCCATAGTTGGCGATCTCAGGGGAGCTGGTGAGGTGGGGTTGAATGGCCGTGCCCAGCTTGCCAAAAGTGAAGTGCTCGATGTTCATCACCACGTACACAGCCACCCGCGCCTGATCCGGTAAGCTCGGCAGATTTCGGCTGGGTAGAGCTGAGTAGGCAGGTGGCAGCATGATTCCCTCTCCAAGTCATTCCAGGACAGTTAGCCCTTCGTTGGCGTCAGCAGCGTGGAGCACTTTCTTCCAACTTTCTTTCAGAGGCTGAGGCTTGACGACAAGCCCGCACTTCTTCAAGGGTGAACAGGCGACGCAAGGGGATCCCTGCTTCGCGGCAGCGATCTTCTGCCCCTTCCAGCCGATCCACCAAAGCGAGGATCCCTTCCGCCCGGTAGCCGGCTGCCCGCACCCGTTCGACAGCCTTCAAAGCAGAACTGCCGGTGGTCACCACATCTTCCAGGATCCACACCCGACTGCCCGCCGGCAACTCCGGCCCCTCGATCCAGGCTTGCGTGCCGTGCCCCTTGGGCTCTTTGCGCACGATTAGGGCGGCTAGGTTGGCAGGCTCAGCCCTCAGGGAGGCCAAACTCACCGCCGTCACCAGGGGATCTGCCCCCAGCGTCATTCCGGCCACTGCCTCGGTTTCGGGCGGCAACAGTCGGTGCAGCAGGGATCCCACCCAATAAGCTCCTTGGGGGTGAAGGGTAACCGGTTTGCAGTTGATGTAGTAGGGGCTCTTCTGTCCAGAAGTGAGGGTAAAGGAGCCTTCTCGATAGGCCAGTTGGGCGAGGAGATACAACAGTTTCTCCCGCGCTTCTTCTGGGGAAAGGGTCAGGGGAGAGCAGTCAAGAAGCAACACAGCAGGGATCCCCTTGGTTCAATGGCTGGCCAGAAAGAGCACTCAGGACATTTTATTATCCGGCGAATCTCCACAGAATCCAGTCTCCCCTTTTCCGGCTTTGCGGGAGGGATCCCTGTCACGCAAAAGATACGCCTGTCTTGGCTAGGGCCAATGTTGCTGAAGTTCTAGACCGGCGGATACCTGAAAATCTGTTCAAACAACCACCTGGGGCATCATTTGCTCAACCAACAGAAGCAACGTGTTGGCAACAGAAGATGGCTCTTGAGCATTCAAAGTGGTGTGGGGAATCGCGCCATCTTGATTCCCCAAAATTAACAAAATGTCTTCTGGATCCCAGGCATTGGGTTGATCGACGTGGGTGATCCCAATCACGCAGGGGGCACTTGTCCTGGCTTTCATAAAAGATTGAATAGCTTGGGCGTTGCGAAATTGGCCCGGCAAGTGCGCAGGCACCAGAAGAACATAGCCGTGGGCGCGCTTAATTAAAATATCCCACATAAAGTTAAAGCGAGACTGGCCTGGAGTGCCGTAGAGATGCAGCCACATCTCTTCTTCCTCCTCTCCAATTCTCAAGCGGCCGAAGTCCATGCTTACCGTCGTGGTTTTCTTCAGCTCTGCCACCTCGTCCGTTGCTTTGCAATCGGTGTCTACTACCTCAATCTCGCTAATCGTGCGAATAAAGGTAGACTTTCCAGCTCCCACCGGCCCTGTTACAACAATTCGCAAGATATTTCCCATAAACTGGCCTCAGACTAAGCTCTAGCGACAAAGCTGAATAAAACTCGGGGGAGTGCACCGATGTGCCGCACGGGAGGTAAAGCTATCTCCAGGTTGCTTCTAAGATAATCTAAAAAAGATACCAACGCCAGCTCTGCTCCAGAGGGATCCCAGAAACTCAAGCACCTCAGCCCAAGAAGGTAGAGAAATTAAGCAAGTAGAGTAAGCAAGAGCCCACTCTAACTCAAACAACTCAAATTAAACTGTTGGCACCATTGGCAATTAACCGTTTGAATAAAGCCTCGCTCATGCCTGTTTCCTGTTGCACGGCGTTATAGGCCACCTCAAGGTAAGCTTGCTCAATAAAGGAGAGGTCAATCATGCAAACCTTGCTCAAGCTGGTGCGCAACTGCTCAGGCTTGCCTTCTTTCACCAACCGCCGACTGACCTCCTGCACAACTGTGGCCATAGCAGGCACAACATGTTGAGGGCCGATCCCAACGCGCACATGAACTATGCCGATTTTCCAGCGGCGATCCGCATACTGGGGGCCCCAATTGTCCATGCCCGTGAACATTTCCTTGAACCAGTCAGCAAAAGTTTGGCCCAGCCGCTGCCGGTTGTGCTTGGCTATCACTGCCGCCATTTCGGCATCGCGATCCAGATAGCCGTAAAAGGCGTCTGACATTTCCGCCGCGATACTGCCGCCCCAGTCAGCACTTTGCTGCAAAACTTTCTTGTCATCATCTGTGAATTGCGTGCGCGAGATCAGGACTTGGAGCAGCTCAGAAGGTTTAATGGCCATACTTCCCTCAACGTCAGGACAGAATCAAAAACTTAGCCTCCACATTTGATTTTCTTACTTCATTGCCTCTGCAATGCTTGCCGCGACTCGCTTAATTTCCAAAAAGAGCAAGCCTTGCTTGACTTCATGGCTGGCAATTGTCAGCAAGACGGCATCGGGGCCACAACTGGTTAAAACCCCGTATCCTTTTTCCCCCTGTACAAAAACTCTCTCTATGGCTCCGCGCCCTAGCTCTCTCCCAATCCGTTCGCCCAAAGAAAGCATGGCAGCCGACATAGCAGAGGTTCTCTCTTCATCCATACCCACAGGCAGTGTGGAAGCCAAAGGTAACCCGTCAGGGGTGACCACTGCTGCTCCCTGGACTTCTGGCGTATTGGCAACATAGCTCTGGAGGATCGCCTGCAAAGAGGACAGATTAGCCATCCTACATCTCCCTGCTGATTCACTATTTCTAATGTTTCTACCCGAAAACCGAAAACATGACTGCAAATATCCCTATGCTTTTATTTTTCGCGCATGCCCTTGAGGAGGGTGGCTAATCGACTGACCAGAGAAGGCTTGACGGGGCCGCCCTCATCCTGGAGACCAGGCACCCTTGCCCCCAGCCTCTCCCTCACTTGCTCAGGATTCACCCCCTCAGCCACTGACTTGGACAGCTCTAAGCGACTGGCCGAAGAAGACCGAGCCAGAACCGTTGGCCCCTCACAGGGACTGATCAACCCCAGCTTCGCCAGACGGGCACAGGCATAGCGCACCTCCAGCAGGTCTGCCCCCAGTGCTTGAGCCAAAGCCGTCAGCTTGCGAGAAGGCGACACCTGCTCCAGGATCCCCCACTCCAGCGCAGAAAGCTTGAACAGAGGCAGTTCGGTGCTGGTACGCCAAAAGCAGCTATCAGGCTCTGGCAGGTCTTTTTCGGGGCGTTGCTCCAGCTTGAGCTGCTGCAGGGCTTCCAGGACGGCAGCGGTGGCGCCTTTGCTCAGGCCGGTCATTTCTCGGTAGGGCATGGGCACGTTGGGCAGGAAGCTGAACTGGCCGGATTCGAGGGCAAAGAGGCTGTAGAGGCCGGTTTGCAGTTGATGGCGGAAGAGCTTGGCCAGGGCTGCTGGGGTAATCAACCCCTGTCGCTGCAAATAACGCCCCAGAGGCTCTTCCGAGCCGCAAAAGGAAGCCAGCTTCTCGACCACCCGCTCGCTCACCAAGCCGGAATGGGCCAGCAAGCTCTCCAGGCGGTGCTCTTTTTGAGGTGGCAAGGCAGCGATGACCCGACCCTGATAAAACCAGATCCTGTAGATGCCGCCGGGCGCCCAGATACAGAGCTGTCCTGTTTTGCTGCCTCTCTCGATCAGTTGCAACAAATCAGGCAAGGAAAATTCTTGGAGGTCTCCAACTATGGCCATAAGTTTTTTCGAGCCTCTGATTCAGTGGGATAAGTGGAAATCAATGCCTTAGTAACATTTCAGACATCCCCATTCTTGTACATGTACTCTCGGACAACAACCGTGTATCAACGGCTGTGTTCTTTGTAGCTAGGTACTCTGCGCGCCAGCAGTTACACTTACTATCCGGGAAAATCTATCAAGGAATACAATTAGGCAGCACTCGGAAGCCCTTCACAGAAGAGTTCTAGTTTCCTTTGTTTCAGCTTTGTGTTGGATCATGTCGCTTCGTAAGATAGAACTCCTATTTTTGCTTTCTCTGTGAGCGGAAGTTAGAGAAAAGTTATAGACCCTTCCAAGTTCTTTACAAAGCCAGAAGATTGTTTTTTTCCGTTAGGTTTACCTCACTTTTCGCGCATGCCCTTGAGGAGGGTGGCTAATCGACTGACCAGAGAAGGCTTAACCGGGCCGCTCTCATCCTGAAAACCGGGCACCCTTGCCCCCAGCCTCTCCCTCACCGGCTCGGGATTCACCTCCTCAGCAATCGACTTGGACAGCTCCCAGTGACCAGACCGAGCCAGAACCGTTGGCCCCTCACAAGGGCTGATCAACCCCAGCTTCGCCAGACGGGCGCAGGCATAGCGCACCTCCAGCAGGTCTGCCCCCAGTGCTCGAGCCAAAGCCGTCAGCTTGCGGGAAGGCGACACCTGCTCCAGGATCCCCCACTCCAGAGCAGAAAGTTTGAACAGAGGCAGTTCGGTGCTGGTACGCCAAAAGCAACTATCGGGTTCGGGCAGGTCTTTTTCGGGGCGTTGCTCCAGCTTGAGCTGCTGCAGGGCTTCCAGGACGGCAGCGGTGGCGCTTTTGCTGAGGCCAGTCATTTCTCGGTAGGGCATGGGCACGTTGGGCAGGAAGCTGAACTGGCCGGATTCGAGGGCGAAGAGGCTGTAGAGGCCGGTTTGCAGTTGATGGCGAAAGAGCTTGGCCAAATCTACGGGCGAGATCAACCCTTGCCGCTGCAGGCAACGCCCCAGAGGCTCCTCCAAGCCCCTAGCGACCAACTGGCTGACCACCTGCTCGTCCACCAAGCCAAAGCGCGTCAGCAGGCTTTCCAAACGATGCTTTTCTTCAGGGGTGAGGGCGGCGACCACCCGACCTTGGTAAAACCAAATCCGCTGAACGCCATTGGGTGCCCAGATGGATAATTGCCCTGCTTTCTTACCCTTTTCCATTAAATGCAACAGGTCGCATAAGGAAAATTCCTGAAGATCTCCAAGCATCGCCATACTTTTGCTCCCTTCACCGCTGCAAGATGCGCTTTCTCAGTATTTTCACGGTTTTTGCTTTGCTAAGCAAGAAACCAGAAGATGCGCTTACAGCTTGGTTTCGGCCTAATCTTACAACCAAATCCTCAAAAGTTAAAACGGATTAATCTTTTTAATCAAATGTATAGTCAAATGTACGAAGTTGCCGAATTTTTGGCTTGGACGCAGCGGAAATTGTGTCAGAAGCTCGGTAAAACCTCGGAAGACTTAACGATCGATACTTAGTCATTCGTAATTTTTAACACTTTTTTAGCTGCGGCTACTCGAAGATCTACGGGGTACAAAAGTTCGCCTCAAGAGGAGTGAATTGAGGATTACACTGAGGGAACTCAAGGCCATGAGACCCCCAGCGATTGCCGGGCTAAGCCCAATGCCAAAGGGGGGTAGGAGCACGCCTGCTGCCACTGGGATCCCCACCAGGTTGTAGCCAAAGGCCCAGAGGAGGTTCTGCTGGATCTTGCGGAAGGTGGCGCGGCTGAGGCGGATGGCTTGCACCACATCCCAGAGGTGGTTGCGCATCAGAATGATATCGGCGGTCTCAAGGGCGGCATCGGTAGCGGAATGCAGGGCGATGCCCACATCGGCTTGGGCCAAAGCCGGAGCGTCGTTAATGCCATCTCCCACCATGGCAACTCTCTGGCCTTGGGTCTGCAGGTCGCGGATGACTTGAGCTTTGTCTGCCGGGTGAACCTCGGCGATAACGCGGATCCCGGGCACTTGCAGAGCTTCGGCTACCTGCTTGGCCACCTCAGCCCGATCGCCAGTAAGCAGCATCACCTGCAAGCCCATCTTTTGCAGTTGTCGCAGTGTTGCCTGCGCATCAGGCCGCAAGGGATCCTGGGCTGCCAGCAGCCCCACCAGGGATCCCTCTACAGCCACGCCCACCACCGTTTTGCCGGCTGCCAGTAGCGCCTCGGCCTGGGCCTGCGCCTCTGGGGAAATTGGGATCCCCAAAGCAGCCAGCCCATCCAGGGATCCCAACACCACTTCCTGCCCTTCCACTTGGGCGGCGACTCCTATCCCCGGTTGGGTTTGAAACTCGCCGGCGGAGAGCAACGGCAAACCCTGGGTGCGGGCGGCTTGCAAAATGGCTTGCGCCAGAGGGTGGCGAGTGCCGCTTTCCACTGTGGCCGCCAGTTGGAGTAGGCGATTGGGATCCAGGGAGGGGTCAAGGCTGAGACAGTCCGTCAGGTGGGGATCCCCTTGGGTGAGGGTGCCGGTTTTGTCGAAGACCACCGTTTGCAAGCGATGGGCTTTCTCCAGAACATCTCCCCCTCGGATGAGCAAGCCCCGCTCGGCTCCCAGCCCGGTACCCACCAGGATGGCCATCGGCGTAGCCAATCCCAAAGCACAGGGGCAGGCCACCACCAAAACGGCAATGGCCATCTTGAGGCTGCTGAGCAGGGGTGTGGGGTGAGGGGGATGGTCGCTCAGATGCAGATGGGCGTGCAGGCTGAACCCCTCCAGGACAAAGTGCTCCGCACCGCCGCTCCCCCAAAGCGGGATCCCAATCCAGTACCAGAACCCAAAGGTGAGAATGGCCAGGGTCACCACCCCATAGGTAAAGTAGCCCGCCACCTGGTCGGCTATCCGTTGGATGGGGGCCTTGCGAGCTTGGGCCTCTTCCACCAGGCGGATGATCTGGGCCAAGGTGGTGTCTTTCCCGGTGCGCGTCGCTCGGCACAGCAACAACCCCGATTGGTTCAGCGTCCCCGCCACCACGGGATCCCCTGCTTGTTTCAGCACCGGCAAGGGTTCCCCTGTCAGCATCCCCTCGTTGACCGTGGCCTGGCCGGCAATGACTTCTCCATCCACCGGGATCTGTTCGCCGGCCCGCACTTGGAGCCAATCCCCCACTCGCACCTGTTCGACAGGGCACCATTCTCCGGTTTGGGATCCCAGATCCAGGTTCCCCTCTGGGCTGGAAGCCAGAGATCCCGCCTTCTCTGCAGGCTGAACCCGCCGAGCCAAACTGGGACACAAGCTCACCAGCGATTGCAGGCTGCTGGCCGCCCGCAGGCGGCTGTGCTGTTCCAAGGCCCGTCCCAACAGGATGAAGCTGAGCATCATGACGGGCTCGTCGAAAAAGCACTCCCAGCCCACCTGAGGGGCCAACAACCCCGCCAGACTGGCCAGGTAGGCCGATCCGGATCCCAAGGTAACCAAGGTGTTCATGTTGGGGGCCAGCCGCCGTGCCCCTCTCCAACCATCCAGGACAATGCCGCGAGCCGGGCCGACAAAAGTCAAGGTCGCCAAGCCCCAGTGCAGCCAGACATCATTAAGGAGGGGCAAGCCCAGACGGGCGAAGAGATCCAAGTGTCCGGCGGCAGAAATCAGCAGCAAAAAAGCGGCGGTGAGCGCTTGGCGAATGTGGTGTCGGGTCTGCTGTCGCTGCCGAGAGAGGGGATCCGCAGGCACATCCAAGGCTTCTTCCCACCCACCGGGAGGGGAAGAGGGATCTTGAGAGTGCTCCGCACCGCTGACGCGAACGGAACTCCCGCCGGAGAGGGCCTCACCCTCTGAACTGTAGCGGCTGGGAAACCCTGCCTCTGTCAAAATCTGGGCCAGGTGCTGCGGGTCGGGCCGGAGTCCAGGGGCAAATTCCACAAGGGCCGACTCGGTAACCAGGTTAACGCTGGCCTTGACCACCCCCGGCTGTCTCAGCAGGGCCTGCTCAACGGTGCGAACGCAGCCGGCACAACTCATGCCCCCCACCTGGAGAATCAGGGATCCCGCCTGAGAAGGCGCTGTGGGCCCATTCTGGTCAGCCGGATCCCTTGGCCTGTCTGCCTTATGGGCCTTATGGGTCAGAGTGCTCCGCACCGCTGACGCGAATGCATCTGGGATGGCCATCTTTGTTCTCCCGTGGTTAACAGCCCCCTCGCCCTACTGGCCAGTTATGTAGCGGTAGGACAGGGCTCTACATCCCATTTTTTGCCAAACTCAATCGTAGGACTGGGATCCCGGCGACAAAGTGCTCCCCACCGCTAACGCAAACGGCAAGGGAACGGAAAGCAACAACTAGGCAGCGCGGGCAGGCGGGGACATAAAGCTGGGGGGAATGGACTCGGGAACATACCTTTGCAAAATATCCTCGATGGTCTGCATCGCTTCCGCATCCAACGACCAGCCCCAAAGGCCGGATATCGCTTCCAGATGATGGGGTTTGCGTGCCCCCCACAGCGCCACACTCACCCCCGGTTGATCCAGCAGCCAGCGCACCGCCAACTGAGCCAAGGTCTTGCCATAGCGATCCTGAGCAAACTGGCTCAATGCCTCTGCCGCCTTTAGGTACTGGGAGTAGCGCGGTTCAACAAACTTGGGGTCGATCCCGGCTCGCATATCCCCTGAAGGGAAGGTGGTTTGTGGCGTCATCCGTCCGCTCAGCAGACCTCGGCAGAGGGGGCTGTACACCAAGGTGTGAATGCCGTGCTCTCGACAGTAGGGCAAGACCTCTGCTTCAATCTGCCGCTCGAACAGGTTGTAGGGGGGCTGGGCGGTGTGCAGAGGAGCCACCTGGCGAAACCGATCCATCTGTTCGGGGGAAAAGTTGCTGACCCCAATGGCGCGGATCTTGCCCTGCTGCAGCAACTGCCCCAGAAACGCCGCCGTTTCTTCGATCGGTTCCAAGGGATCCGGCCAATGAATTTGGTAGAGATCGATCACATCTGTTTGCAAGCGGCGCAGAGAATCCTCCAGTTCTTGGGCCAAGCGAGGCAGGCTGGAGTTGCGCACCACTTTGTTGTTTGTCCACTCCAGTCCCGCTTTGGTGGCGAGAACCACCCGATCGCGGCAACCTGAGTCTTTGATCGCTTGCCCCAGCACTTCCTCCGAAACACCCAGTCCGTAGATGGGAGCGGTGTCGAAGGTGGTTATGCCCAAATCAATGGCTTTGCGAATCGTGGTGTAAGATTCCTGGCGGTCGGAAGGGCCCCACCAGCCGCCGCCCATCGCCCAAGTGCCCAGGCCCACCCGGCTCAACCTTAGCCCTGCATCTGCGAGGGTGACGAACTCCATGGCTGCTCCTGCTGAACCCCGATCCTCCCACTGTGGCCAGGGATCCTCTCCAAAAATCTAGCAGACATTGCTGACAGCAGCCGAGGTTGCGTGAACGACCCAAGCCTGTGACCGGGGTTGGAAGGAGAGGAGAGGCTTTTGACTCTGCTGTTGTAAGGAACTGAATCGATAGGATCCCATTCAAGAGCTGCAGCGTCTCTCAACCCAGAACTTTTGCGAGGAATGGCTCCATGAAGCCCACTTTTCTTGTCTCTACTGTCAGCTCCGTCGGTATGGCTCTCCTGTGGGGATCCCTTCTGGCTGGAAGGGCTGCCCAAGCGCAGGTGATCACCCCTCTTTTCCCCTCTGGAACTCCCATCCCCGTCGAACCCTTGCCCCCCAGCCCGGACATTCCCACCCTGCCCATTGTGCCGGATCCCCGGCCTGTGCCGGCAACCCCCGCTCCCCAGCGACCGCTGCCCAGGGGGAGTTTTGAGGAGATCAGCCGCTACTTCCGGGATCTCAACCGCGCCAAAAACCTGGCCCGTCAAGCTGCCGAGATCGCCAATGGGGGCCTACAGCGCTATCGCGCCGAAGCTTCCATGCACGGGGCAGCCATCGACTCGCCGTTTGAAGAGTTTGAAGATGCTTGGATCTTCACCTTCCGGGGGGGAGAGCCCGGCTTTGTCCAGCCCAGCATTGAAACCCAGGTGCGGGTGGACAGGCGCACCTTTCAAACCACCATCCTCTACAACGGCCCCATCCGCTCTCTGCGCTGAGGGATCCCTGGCATAATCAAAAAAAGGCAAGGGATCCAAGCTATGACCAAGTTTGTCTTCGTCACGGGCGGAGTGGTCTCCAGCATCGGCAAAGGCATTGTGGCGGCTAGCTTGGGTCGCCTGCTCAAATCCCGCAACTACACGGTGTCGATTTTGAAGCTGGATCCCTATATCAATGTGGATCCCGGCACCATGAGCCCCTACCAACATGGGGAAGTGTTTGTTACCGACGATGGCGCCGAGACCGACCTGGACTTGGGCCACTACGAGCGCTTCACCGACACCAACATGTCTAAGCTCAACAACGTCACCACCGGCTCCATCTACCAGGCCGTGATCCACAAAGAGCGGCGCGGCGATTACCAGGGCAGCACGGTGCAGGTGATCCCCCACGTCACCCAAGAGATCAAAGAGCGGATCCGGCGAGTGGCCCGCGAGACCAACCCCGATGTGGTGCTGGTGGAGGTGGGGGGCACGGTGGGGGATATCGAGTCTCTGCCCTTTTTGGAGGCCATTCGCCAATTTCGCAAGGACGTGGGCCGCGCCAATGTCGCCTATGTGCATGTCACCCTGGTGCCCCTGATCAAAGCGGCAGGGGAGATGAAAACCAAGCCCACCCAGCACTCGGTGAAGGAGCTGCGCTCTATTGGTATCCAGCCGGACGTGTTGGTGTGCCGCTGCGAACAGCCATTGCCCCGCGGGATCAAGGAGAAGATCTCCGAGTTTTGCGATGTGCCGGTGGAATGTGTGATTCAGGCTCAGGATGCCCCCAGTATCTACGATGTGCCTTTGGTGCTCGAGCAGGAGGGGTTGGCGCAGCGGGTTTTGGAGATCCTCAACCTGGATCCCCAGCAGCCCGACCTGCGGGAGTGGGAGCTCTTGGTGAAGCGGCTGCACCACCCCCAAGAGCGGGTGGAGATTGCCATTGTCGGCAAATACGTGCGCCTTACGGATGCCTATCTTTCGGTGGCCGAGGCCCTGCGCCATGCCGGGTTGGCCCTCAATGCCGGCGTCACGCTGCGCTGGATCTCTTCTGAGGAGATCGAAGAGCGGGGACCAGAGGCATTGCTTTCCGGCGTGGATGGAGTGGTGGTGCCAGGGGGGTTTGGCAATCGCGGCATCGAGGGCAAAGTGGCCAGTATTTGCTACGTGAGGGAGCGGGGCATTCCCTTTCTGGGCCTGTGTCTGGGCATGCAATGCGCGGTGATCGACTGGGGATGTCACATTGCCCATCTGGAGCGGGCCAACAGCTACGAGTTTGACCCCGATACCCCCCACCCGGTGATCAGCCTCTTGCCGGAGCAGAAAGATGTGGAAGATCTGGGAGGAACCCTGCGGCTGGGCCTCTATCCCTGTCGCATCATGCCCAATACCCTAGCGGCCAAGCTCTACGGTGAGGCCATCATCTACGAGCGGCACCGCCATCGCTATGAGTTTAACAATGCCTACCGCAGCCTTTTTCTGGACTCTGGTTATATCATCAGCGGAGTCTCGCCGGATAACCGCTTGGTGGAGATTATCGAGCTGCCCAGCCACCCCTTTTTCATCGCCACCCAGTTCCATCCGGAGTTTCGCTCCCGCCCCAACCGCCCCCACCCCCTCTTTTTGGGGTTGATCGAAGCTGCCCTGCGCAGCCGCCCTCAGCCTCACCCCCTGCAGTTGCAGAAGATGGGCTAGTTGACAGATCCCTTGTCCAAAAGTGGGGGCACGCCTCTGGTCCTGGTTCTGCAAAGCTTTGCTGAACATAAACTGCTGCGGAATCCTGGGTTTCGCCTGTGGAGCAGCCGTGGCCTACTGCCTAAAACGAGGTCATCCAATCTGCCAAAATTTCCTGTCGGCGTGGATGGCGCAGTTTGCGCATGGCTCGTGCTTGAATTTGTCGGACGCGCTCTCGAGACAGGCCGAAGAGCTGACCAATTTCGGAGAGAGTGTGCAGGTGGCCATCTTTCAGCCCATAGCGGAGCTTGAGGATTTCTTGCTCTCGGGGGCTGAGCTGCTCCAGCATTTCTTCCAGTTGGGCAGACAGCAGGTGCAAGTCCATTTGCGATTCGGGAGTGGGGCCGTTGGCGGCCTCGATAAGCTGCATCAGCTCCGTATCTTCCTCTTTGCCGACCGGAGTATGCAGCGAAAGAGTTTGGCGACCGGCTTCCAAGAGGGTTAAGAGAGCGTCCAGCTTGTCGGGGGAAATCTCCAGAGCTTTGGCAATCTCTGCTTGGGTGGGGCGACGGTTTAGGGCTTCGGTCAGATCTCGCCGGATCCGCTTCACCTGGTTGAGCTTTTCTACCATGTGCACCGGGATCCGCACCAGGCGCCCCTGATTGGCAACGGCGCGGGTGATCCCTTGGCGAATCCACCAGTAGGCGTAGGTGGAAAACTTGTAGCCGCGTTCGTACTCAAATTTTTCTGCGGCTCGGATCAGGCCAATGGTGCCTTCTTGAATCAGATCCAGAAACGGCACACCGCGATTTAAGTACTTTTTGGCAATCGAGACCACCAAGCGCAGGTTGGCCCTGACCAATTCCCGCTTCGCCCGTTCCCTGGCAGCTCCCCCCTCTGCGATCAGCCGCCCCAACTTCACCTCCTGCTCGGCACTGAGGAGTGGGTAGCGAGCCATTTCCCGCAAAAATATGCCCACCGAGTCCTCCGACAGCGAGGCTTGGGTCGCTCGGTTGCCGGGTTTGCTGAGCCGTACCTCAACCCGTTTCGGTGGGGGGGGACAATTCTGAACAGCTACATTCGTCCCATTTGGTTGAGATTTCATACAAACTCAAGCTCAAGTTCACAAGCGGGTGTTAAGAACTTTACTCAGTACAGGATGGAGGCGGCTAACCTTTCAGCAAACCCAACTTCCTTCAGGGATCCCTGCAGACACAGGGCAGAGATCTCGCCGGATTTCAAGAGGCTACTCGATTTCTCTAGGTTCAGACTTCAGCTTTTGCTAAGGTGGGGCGCAGACTAAACACTTCCGTGATGGTAACGGTCAGCATCCGGTAGGATTGTTAAACTGACTACAGAGTTGACCTTGTTTTGCAGTGCACCATGCCACGCCAACGGAAGAAATCGGATTTGCCCAGCAAGATTTGTCTCACCTGTCAGCGACCCTTCACCTGGCGCAAAAAGTGGGCCGACTGTTGGTCGGAGGTGAAATACTGTTCTGAGCGGTGTCGCAATCATCGCCCCAAGGGATCCCTGCCTGCTTCCCGGCAAGACGGTTGGGACGGATAATGTTGTCTCAGGATCAGGACATAAGGGTTTGGATCTGTCGGGGTTGGCGATGCGGTTTCTCAAGTGGCTGTTGCACAATCCCCACGAGACAGAAGAGGAGGATCCCTTTTTGCGGGCCATCACCCGCCTGGAAAGCCTGATCTCGAAGCTACTGTCAATTTTGATGATCGGGCTAATCACAGTAGCAGTGGTGGACTTGGCCCGGTTCTTGGTGGCAGATTTGTTGACCGAGCCAACTGGGTTTTTCTCCACCACTTTAATCGAGATCTTCGGCCTCTTTTTAAATATTCTGATTGCGCTGGAAATTCTGGAGAACATTACCGCCTACTTGCAAAAGCAGGTGGTGCAGGTGGAGCTGGTGATCGTCACCTCTTTGATTGCGGTGGCCCGCAAGATCATCATTTTCGATTTCGAGAAGCTGGGGGGGTTGGAGCTCATTGGCTTGGGGGCAGCGACGTTGGCCCTCTCGGTAAGTTATTGGCTGGTGCGGCGGGCCAAGTCTCCATCCAAGTCCGGGGAAGATTAAGCTCGGACAGAATCCTGGTACGATGGGGATGGAGCTTTCCTGCAAGAAACGTGCGTGCGCGATCTAAGTTGGCCAGCCTGGTGAAGTTAGCTGTGCTGATGGTGGTGCTTTGGGTGGGGTTGAGTGCTCTCCCTGTTTTGGCCCGCCCGCATTCTTCTCGCGATTTGCTCCTGGCACAACACTTGGGCAAACCCGTGAAAACCTACAACAATCCCCCCCCGATGGTGATCGACCCGGCCAAGTCCTACACGGCCACGATGGAGACCACCGCCGGCACAATGGTTCTGGAGCTGTTCCCGCAAGAAGCTCCCCTCGCCGTCAACAATTTCGTCTTTTTGGCCAACGACCACTTCTACGATGGTGTCATCTTTCACCGCGTGATTCGGGGCTTCATGATCCAAGGTGGGGATCCCACGGGCACGGGGCGGGGTGGGCCGGGGTACCGCTTTCCCGATGAGCCGGTGCAACGTCCCTACAGCCGCGGCACTTTGGCGATGGCCAATGCTGGCCCCAACACCAACGGCAGCCAGTTTTTTATCATGCACGCCGACTATCCGCTGCCTCCCAACTACACGATCTTCGGGCAATTGATCGAGGGAGAGGATGTGTTGGATAAAATTGCAACGGCGCCCACCGGCCCTCAGGATCGCCCCCTGAAACCGGTGGAGATCAAGTCGGTTCGCATCTTGGAATCCAATTAGGTTGGGCCACTCCGGTGGAACAGTTTGGTTGAATTAACTTGGCCTCTGGCCCCATTTTTGCAACTTGCCCTCAGGGGGACTCAGGTATGGAGTTCGCTAGGCCCCGGCGAATGTCCCCCCGCATTCTGGTTCTGGATTTTGATGGTGTGCTCTGCGATGGGCGGGCGGAGTATTTTGCCTCTTCCTGCCGCGTTTGTGCTCAGGTGTGGGGCTTGGCTCCTGCTCAGCTAGAGCCGCTGCGTCCTGCTTTTGACCGTCTGCGCCCGCTGATCGAGACCGGCTGGGAGATGCCTCTGTTGTTGTGGGGGCTACAGGAAGGGATCCGGGAGGAGGACTTGCGCCAAGACTGGCCGGGCTGGCGTCAGCAGTTGTTGCAGCAGTCAGGGATCCCTGCCCTCTCTCTAATCCAAGCGTTGGATCGGGTGCGGGATCGTTGGATTAAAGAGGATCTGCAGGGGTGGCTGGGGCTACACCGCTTTTATCCGGGGGTGGCGGCTTGGCTACGCCAGGTTCAGGCTGCAGGGGAGCCGCGCTTGGCCATCCTCAGCACCAAAGAGGGACGGTTCATCCAGCAGCTCTTGGGCCGAGCAGGGATCCAACTGCCACGCCACCGCATTCTGGGCAAGGAGGTGCGCGCCCCCAAGGCCACCACTTTACAGCGGCTACTGGCTGCCGCCCAACTGCCGGCTGAGGAGCTGTGGTTTGTGGAGGATCGCCTGCAAACGCTGCGCCAGGTGCAGAGGGTGCCGGAGCTGGAGCAGGTTCTCTTGTTTTTGGCCGACTGGGGCTACAACCTACCAGAGGAAAGGGAAGAGGCCGCTCGGGATCCCCGTCTCCATTTGCTCAGCCTGGAACAGCTTTGCCAGCCCTTTGACCGTTGGATTGCCCCTTCTCCCCCGCCGCGCTTTTCTATCAGTCCCGCCAGCTCGGAAGACTTGAGCCAGGCTCGGCCCACCCCTGGCCGGAAACGCCCGGAAGCCGGTTTGGCCTCTCTGGTGCTGACCTTGGTGGAGCTGTTGCGGCAGTTGATGGAGGCGCAGGTGGTGCGGCAAATGGAGGCCGAGCGCCTTTCTGCAGAGCAGATTGAGCGGGCCGGCAGCAGCCTACAAGCCTTGCGGGAGCAAATTCGACACATCTGCAGCCTGTTGGAGATCGACCCAGCGGATTTAAACCTGGATCTCGGAGATCTGGGCACCCTCCTGCCCCGCCAGGGGGACTACTACCCCGGACAACCCCACCGCGAGGGATCCGTGCTGGAACTCTTGGATCGCCTGATCCACACCGGCATCGTCATCGATGGGGAGATCGACCTGGGGCTGGCGGACTTGGATCTGATCCACGCCCGCCTGAAGTTGGTGCTCACCTCCAGCGCCAAGCTCTACTGAGCCTGTAGATTGAGAGCGCTGATGGAGACGATTGGGAGAAGAGATGCCTGAAGCGGGGAGAGAGACCAGAAATCGCGGTATGCTGGCTGTGGATCCCCTTAATCTCTCTTCATAGTCTTCTCCTATGGATGTCTTTGCCCCAACCGGAAACCTGTATGCCGGTGCCATTTGGCCGGAAGTGGTGGTTACCCTCACCCTCTTGCTCGTCTTGGTGGTGGATTTAATCGGCGGGTCGGCGGCACGCAAAAGTCTTCCGGCCCTCTCCATCTTTGGCTTGATCGGGGCCTTGGTGACCTTGGTGTTGCAGTGGCAGCAGCCCCAGTTGGAGAGCTTCTTGGGCAGCTTTGCAGCGGATCCCGTCAGCATTCTCTTCCGTGGCCTGGTGGTGGGGACGGCGGTGCTGACGGTGATGATGGCAGAACGCTACATCGCCCAGTCGGGAGCCCCCACAGGCGAGTTTTATGTGTTGCTGCTCACGGCCACCTTGGGGGGCATGTTCCTCTCCGGGGCGACGGACTTGATCCTAGTGTTTGTATCTTTAGAAACGCTGGGCATCGCCAGCTACCTGATGGCCGGCTATACCAAGCGGGATCCCCGTTCTTCGGAGGCAGCCCTGAAATATCTCTTGATCGGGGCCAGCAGCACAGCCATTTTTCTCTACGGCATGTCGCTGCTCTACGGCCTTTCGGGTGGGCAAACGAAGCTGGAAGCCATTGCCTCCTCTATGGGGGATGCCGGCTTGGCAGGGATCATCGCTTTGGTCCTCTGCATTGGTGGTATCGGGTTTAAGTTGGCGGCGGTGCCCTTCCACCAGTGGACTCCTGATGTCTACGAGGGATCCCCAACGCCGGTGGTGGCCTTTTTGTCAGTGGGATCCAAAGCAGCAGGCTTTGCCTTGGCGGTGCGCTTTCTGGCCACCGTATTTCCGGCCATGACGGAAGAGTGGCGGGCGGTGCTCTCGGTGCTGGCCATTTTGACCATGGTGCTGGGGAATGTGGTGGCCATTGCCCAAACCCGCCTCAAACGGCTGCTGGCCTATTCTTCCATTGGACAGGCGGGCTTCGTTTTGATTGGCTTGGTGGCGGGCACCGAGGCAGGCTATGCCAGCTTGATCTTTTACTTGATGGTCTATTTGGCCATGAACCTGGGGGCCTTTTTGTGCATCACCCTGTTCAGCCTGAAGACCGGCACCGATGAAATTAGCGAGTACAGCGGCCTCTACCAAAAGGATCCCTTCCTCACCCTTTGCTTGAGCATTTGTCTGCTTTCGTTGGGTGGGTTGCCCCCTCTGGCAGGCTTCTTCGGCAAGTTGTACCTGTTCTGGGCCGGTTGGCAGGCAGGGGCCTATACCCTAGTGTTGGTGGGGTTGGTCACCAGCGTCATCTCCATCTACTACTACGTGCGGGTGGTGAAAACCATTGTGGTGAAAGAGCCGCAAGAGATGTCGGTTTCAGTGCAAAATTACCCTGAGACCAACTGGCAGGCGGAAGGCATGCAGGCTCTGCGGGTGGGCTTGGTGTTCACTTTGGTGGCTACCATCTTTGCCGGGATCCTCTCCAATCCACTGTTTACCCTCTCTGTTCAGGCAGTGGAGCGTAGCCCGTTTTTGGGGTTCCCAGCCGCACAAGCCTTCCTTCCAGAGTCGGCAAGACTTCAGGTGGCAGTCGAGGGATCCCTGGGTGCGTCTGCTCAGACTGGCGAAGCATAGTTTTTGGGATTCTCTCTGCCTCGAAGTTTTGGAAAGCAGTGCTGGGCAGCGCGTGGGGCTAGCTCCTCAGGGCCGAGGGTCTGTCTCCCCAGAGGGATCCGGGATCCCTTCAAGGTCGGCCTATTAGCGCCCACCGATCACAGCGATGTAGTTGGTCACCCATTCGTAGTAGGGCACGCAATCCATACGACCATCACCACAATCGGCCACAGGAGTTTTCCAGAAGAAGATGCGCTCAAAATTGTCGATGCCATTGGTCTTGCATCCCTCTGGCCCCAGCAGCTCGCTGGCCTGACAAGCGGCGGGCACCACCGGCACCGACCCAAACCAAGCCGCCAAATCCCCTTGCACCTTCGGGTTCAGAGAATGTTCCATCCACAGGTAGGCACAGTTGGGGTGTTTGGCAGTGGCACTGAGCATGGTGGTATCCGCCCAGCCGGTAGCTCCCTCTTCCGGTATCACACTGGCGACAGGTTGACCTTCGGATCGCAACAGATTGACCTGGAAGGGCCAAGAGCTGGAGGCCACTACCCCTTCGTTGACAAAGTCATCCACCTGCACCGCCGCATCGTGCCAGTAGCGTCCAACCAGTTGCCGCTGCTGTCGCAATAGAGCTAGAGCAGCATTGAACTGTTCGCGGGTCAGCTCGTAGGGATCCGTGATGCCCAATTCTGGGCGGTGGGCCTTCAGGTAGAGGGCGGCATCGGCAATGTAGATGGAGCCATCGTAGGCTTGGATGCGGCCCTTGTTGGATTTGCCGTCTGGCAGGATTTTTTCTTCAAACACCACATCCCAACTGGTGGGGGGTTCCGGGAAAACCTTTGTGTTGTACATCAACACGTTGGATCCCCATTGATAGGGCACGCCGTAATGCTTGCCATCCACGGTATGCCAGGGAGCATCCCGCAGGCGCGGGTCGATGGTCTCCCAACTGGGGATCAGGCGGGGGTTAATCTGCTGTACCCGTTCCCCTTTGATCAGGCGTAGGGTGGCATCGCCGGAGGCCGTCACCAGATCAAAGCCGCCCTCATTCATCAGGGCTACCATCTCATCGGAGGTTGCCGCCACCTTAACGCTGACTTGGCAGCCGGTTTCTTTCTCAAACTCGGTCACCCAGTCATAGGCGGGATCCGTTTCTCCCCGTTCGATATAGCCTGCCCAGGCCACAATCGAGACCGCCCCCTCTGGGCGGCCCAAGCGATACAGGGGCCCGCGAGCAGCATGGGCGGAATGGGAGGTCAGCAGCAGCGTGAGCAAGGCCAAGCCCAATGAGAGCAGAAGAGTTAGCCAGAGGCGAAACAGAATAGACCCCAGCTTCTTGGCCTGTAGGGGAATGAAGGGGTTCAGGTTGGCCATCACAGGCTTCTCCCAGGCAACAACTGCGCTGGCATCAAGGGTAGATCATTCCTCGAAGAGATCCCGCTACATTGAAAACAATCTCGACAACTCTCTATTCGACTCCACAGTTCTGGATCCCCCTCAATGGTTTCACTGTTGCCCAAGGATGGGATTCCGTCTCGCTCAAGCGACCAGCAGGGCGGGGTCAAAGCAATGGCACCGCAGGGAATCAAATACCCTCTAGGCTGACATTAAGAAAGCGGGCAATCTCGGCGGCTTGGTTTTCAATCTCGGCCAAAGAAGGC
>NZ_JANSIG010000030.1:0-29057 GCF_047461975.1 Synechococcus sp. R55.3
CGCCTCTCCTTGCCAGACAGCCGTTGCAACAGTTCTCTGCATCTGCGCCGCGAACTGCGGGTGCCCTTACTGGCTTTGCGTTGAAGTACCGCTCTCAGCTTGGAGTAGTGGTCTCGGATTCGGTTCAACTGCTGTCCATTCCAGTTATCCCCCTCTGACGTATGGGCAATATCCGTCCTGCCCAAATCCACGCCCAGCACTCTATCCGTGCGTTGCGGTGGGCACGGTTCTGTTTCCACACAGATTTGAATGGAGTAGGAACCGTCTTTGCGCTTGACCAGAGTGGCAGATTTGGGATTGGAGCCTGCCAACTGTTCTCTCTGGTAACGGCCAATCGCCAGCTCAAAGCGCTCCCGACCCTCCACCGTGGTCAGCGACACCGTCCAGTCTTTCTCGCGAAACGAAAAGATACGGGCATCGTAGGTCGCAAAGCCTCTCTTGAACGCTTTGACCGGACGGTTTTTCTGTCGGGCAACTTTACGGGCACCGGCCAGCCGTCTGCAGACCTGCTGAGCCAAGTTACTGGACAAGCCAAACCGAGCGCGAATCTGGTAATAGCAAAGGGACTGGAGTTTGACTGCGTTGACTACTTTTTCTGGTGTGTTTTGGTTGACCCAGTTCAACGCCTGCACAAAGGCATCCATTGTCGCATCCAACTTTGCGGCTTGCGACTGGGACACCTTGAGCTTGCAGGAGACGGTCAGGACTTGGGTCATGGTTCTATCATAACTTCCGCATTCCTCCCGACACTGACCCTACGGGTACAGTGCGGGGCTCCTGCGATTTCTAGCTGAATCTCGCTCACCGCTGCTGCAACCCATGACCAGCAGCAACTTTGTCGCTACCCCGCCAGCAGGAGCTCCCTGGGCATCCGTTCTCCCATAGCTAGGGCAACCAGCAAGGTTCGGCAAAAACAGGGCCAGAGGCATGCTCCCTCAAGCGATGAGCCAGTTATCACTGGAGTTCGCAAGCTGCCCAAGGCGGGATCCCCTACTCCAGGTCTCGACGGTTGGGGTTGCGTGAGGGGTCGTTGCTCAAAAAACCAAACACAAAAAGCCCCACAAAAAAGATGACAACCGCGTAAACAGAGATTTTCAGTAACAGCATAGTTTCAGCAACCCGTTTCCGACTGAGTGAACTGATGAAGCGATAAGGCAATGGTAAAGCAAGGGTGAACCACCCCAGAGAGGGGATCCCGTCAAACCTGAGACCCCGCAAAACTTCTTCACAACATCATACCTCTCAGAGGGCCTTTTTCCCGCAAATGGCCCCAGTCTCCCCCCGAGAGATCCTTTCATCCCATCCTCAGAAAAGGCTGCAAAGCCCGGCATGTCGGGGATCCCCGGCAAGAGCAGAGATTGTTAAGAAATATGCTGGGCTGGAAACAAAGATTGCAACTCCTCAGCGGCGGCAGCGCTCGCGGGCGACCGGGACATAGGAAGATAGGATTTGTGGCTTTGCCGGGTCTTGCCGGACGTGTGTTGGATTTGCCCATGCCTTTTGATCGGTTAGGTGACTTAGAGGCTCTGGATGGGCGGTCGGAAACTCAGCCGCAAACTGCGTCGGGGATCTATCGGCCTCAGGAGTTGCCGCTTTCCGATGGGATCCCAGCTTTTCTGCACCACTGGCCCCAGGGATCCCCTTGTGGAAGGGTGTTGCTTTTGCACGGCAAAGGGGATCACGGCGGCGGGTTTTGCCCTTTGGCCGGCGAGTTGGCTGCTCAAGGGTGGGAGGTTTTGGCTCCCGACATGCGGGGATTTGGTCGCTCCGGCGGGATCCGCTGCTGGATCGACCGCTTCAGCCAATATCAAGCGGATCTGGAGAGGATCGCCCAGCAGGTCTGGCCGCAGAAAGGGATCCCGCAGATCTGGTGTGGGTATAGCGCGGGGGCCAACTGGGTTACGGAATATGCCCTTGCCCATCCCGACCAAGTGCAGGGCCTGGTTCTCATCTCTCCGGCTTTTCGCATCGACCACTATTTCACCCCTTTTACCCACGCCCTTCTGCAAGTTTTGGACAGGGTTATTCCCCAGTTGGCCTTGACCGGCCTCTACGAGCCGGCGCGGGTGACTTCCCTACCCGAGCAGCAAGCCGCCTTTGCGGCGGATCCCTACATGTGCGGTGTGACGCGGGCCAGATTTACAGCCGAACTGGTGCGCAGTGGACAGCGCTGCCTTGATCAAGCCCATCGGCTCTGCCTGCCGGTTTTGCTGCTTTACACCTCCGCCGATATCGTCGTCAATCCTGCCGGAGCTGTGGATTTTGCCCGTCGGCTGCCCCAGGGAGAGATCCACGATTTTCCCCGGTCGCGCCACGATCTTTTGCACGACTGCCAAGCCGAAGCGGTAAAAGAGACCCTTCGCCGCTGGCTGGCTCGGCATTTTCCCTCTGCCCCGGATGTCGCCCCTCGCCGGACGACCAACTCAGCCCCTACCGACCTCATGGCAAAATAGAAACGCCCTCTTTCCCCCTGCTCTCATGAGCCAAGACCTGATCTACCGTCCCCGTCGGCTGCGGCGCACAGAGGCCTTCCGCCAGATGGTGCAGGAAACCCACCTGCGGGTGCAGGATCTGATCTATCCCCTGTTTGTCATGGAGGGGGAGAACCAGCGGCAGGAAGTGGAGTCGATGCCCGGCTGCTACCGCTACACCCTAGACCTGCTGCTAAAGGAGGTGGAGGAAGCCGCTCAATTGGGGATCCCGGCGGTGGCCCTGTTCCCGGTGGTGCCGGAAGAGAAAAAGGATCCCACCGGGCGGGAGTGCTTCAACCCAGAGGGCTTGATCCAGCGGGCGGTGCGGCGGATTAAACAGGAAATTCCCGAGATTTTGGTGGTAACCGATGTGGCCTTGGATCCCTACAACAGCGATGGCCACGATGGCATCGTGCGGGATGGGGTGATCCTCAACGACGAGACGGTGGAAGTTTTGGTCAAGCAAGCCCTCTCCCAAGCAGAGGCGGGAACGGATATTGTGGCCCCCTCGGACATGATGGACGGTCGCGTCGGCGCCATTCGGGAGGCCCTGGACGACCAAGGCTATACCGATGTGGCGATCCTGGCCTATTCTGCCAAATATGCCTCTGCCTTCTACGGTCCCTTCCGCGATGCCCTGGGATCCGCGCCCAAATCGGGAGACAAGAAAAGCTATCAAATGGATCCCGCCAATGCTCGGGAAGCCATCAAAGAGGTGGAGCTGGACGAGGCCGAGGGGGCGGACATGGTGATGGTGAAGCCGGCCCTGGCCTACCTGGACATCATCTACCGAGTCAAGGAATCAACGGATCTGCCCGTGGCCGCTTACAACGTCAGCGGCGAGTACGCCATGATCAAAGCCGCCGAACAAAAAGGCTGGATCGACGGCAAAAAAGTGATGATGGAATCCCTGCTGGCCATGAAGCGGGCCGGTGCCGATATCATCCTCACCTACTTTGCCAAAGAGGTGGCCCTGCTTCTCAAACAAGCCTAGGCAGAGGCAGCCTACGGCCTGGCAGACGGCTGGGTGGACTGCCCGATCCAGGAAGGGTGGGTGTTCTTCTCGTCGTCCGCCACCCAGGTACTGGGATCCACCAAACGCACCTGAATTTGATTGCGTGGCACCCGATTCAGCCGTTCCTTGATCAGGGCCTCCTGCTGCAAGGGATCCATACCCCGATCCACCCCCTCCTGCAGCCGAGAAATCCGAGTGGACAAGACCTCGATATGCCGCTCCAGAACCTGGAGCCGGTGATGCTGGGCCAACTGCACCGGCAAGAGGCGATACAAACCACTGAGGGCAGCCGCCGTAAACAAGACATTCACCCCGATGTGACAGGCCATCTCCCAGACTGGAGGCTCGTGGCCAGGTTCTTGCTGTCCGCGTCGGCGGGATCGAGTCGAGGAGCGGGAGCGCTGGACAGGGATCGTCCGCCGACCGGAAATTGGGAGAGAGGAGGGAAACCCTGCCCGAACCAGGGATCCCTGCCCTTGGGAGCGATGCACTCGTGGAGCAACAGAGATGTCCAGCCGCGGCCCAGCAACCTGCTCTGCACGCATAGACACGTGGCGAGCCGGGGTACGGGAAGAAGACTTGGGTGTCACGGGTGAAGGGAAGAAAATAGGGGGACGATGAACCACCTCTGCTGCCAAGAAGCGCAGCTAGGGCCTATTGAAGCCGATTTTTCCAGGTGTGTCAGGCTTTGCCGCAAAACATTTTTATTCTTGGGCTTTCTTGGGCTCTGCCACTTCGCCAAGCTCAGCAAACGGATGGCGGGATCCCAGGCAATGGCCAACGCGGGGCAGGAAACGCGCTAGGCTAGAGGTTCGAATAGCGGAAAGGCTCTGCACCGTTCAAAGGACAAGGGCGGCACAGGGCTTGTGCAGATGCAAGTCGGATCCACATCATGCGCATTGTCATCACGGGTGGAAGTGGTTTTATCGGGCGTCGCTTGGTGGCCCGTCTGCTGGAGCAAGGGGATCAGGTTTTGGTCTTGACCCGCCGCCTGGAGCAGGCCCGCCGCATTTTGGGGGAATCCCCCAACCTCAAGCTGCTGCCCTACGATCCCTACCAACCGCAAGCCTGGGCAGCCGCCCTGGAAGGGTACGAGGGGATTGTCAACTTGGCCGGAGAGCCTTTGGCATCTTCTCGCTGGACAGAGACCAAGAAAAAAGAAATCCGTCGTAGCCGTGTGGAAACCACCCAGGCCCTTGTCCAAGCCCTCGCCTCCCTCAACCAAAAGCCCCAGGTGATGATCAGCAGCTCGGCGGTGGGTTACTACGGATCCCATCCGGCAGGAGAACCCTTAACAGAGACGGATCCCCCAGCCCAAGATTTTCTGGCAGGAGTCTGTCAGGCCTGGGAAGCTGCCGCCCGACCGGTTGAGGAATTGGGGATCCGTTTGGCCATCCTGCGCACGGGGATTGTGTTGGGTCCGGATGGAGGAGCGCTGGGGCAGATGCTGGCCCCCTTTCAGTTCTTTATCGGCGGAACGATCGGCTCCGGCAAACAATGGCTGTCTTGGATCCACCGCGAGGATTGGGTGAGCTTGGTCTGCTTCCTGCTGGGGCAGGGATCCGGAGTGTTCAACGCCACCGCTCCCAACCCGGTGCAGATGGAAGAGTTTTGCCGGACGCTAGGTCAGGTTCTGGGTCGCCCCTCTTGGCTGCCCGTGCCGGAGCTGGCCCTAGAACTGCTGTTGGGCGAGGCAGCTCAAGTGGTGCTGACGGGGCAAAAGGTGATCCCGCAAGCGGCTTTGCAGATGGGCTTTACCTTCCAGTACCCACACCTGAAAGAGGCATTGCGACAGATCCTCCTCCCGCCTTGACTTCGTGCCGGAGCTTATTCTTCCGTGAAATCGGCTTCCACCACCCCTGAAGCAGAGCCGGGAACAGCTTGCGCCGGAACCGGTCGCGCCGCCTGGGGCACTTGCACAATCTGGGGCGTAAAGATGAATAGGTTGTACACCGTGTTGCGGCGGATGTTGTCCATCATCTCCAGGAACAGCTCGTAGCCCTCGTTCTTGTACTCGATCAGGGGATCCTTCTGGCCGTAGCCTCGCAGGCCCACAGCTTCCCGCAGCGCCTCCATCTGCTGCAGGTGCTCCCGCCAGAGGGTGTCCACCTGTTGCAACAGGAAAAAGCGCTCTGCCTTGCGCATCAAACCGGGCTCAAAGGTATCCAGAAAAGCCTCTTTGGCCTCATAGGCCAGCTCTGCCTGCTTGATCAGGTAGTCCAAGATCTGCTCGTAGGAGAGATCCCGCAGATCCTCAACCTTGAGGTTCTGCTTCAAGAGCGGCACAAACTCCTGCATCTTGGCAGTCAGCTTGTCGATTTCCCACTCTTCCGGGGGCAGCTCCGGGTTGACATGAGCCCGCACAATCTCGCCGACGGTTTTGCGCACGTAGTCGAGGATCTTGGTCTTGAGGTTCTCCCCCTCCAAGATGCGCCGCCGCTCCGAGTAGATGGCCCGCCGCTGGTTGTTCATCACCTCGTCATACTCGAACACCTGCTTGCGCATGTCGAAGTAGTACACTTCCACTTTTCTCTGCGCGTTCTCCAGGCTGCTGCTGAGCAACGGGTGCTCAATGGGCATGTCCTCTTCCACCCGGAACATGTCCATGAGCTTGGCTACCCGGTCGCCACCGAAAATCTTGAGCAGGTTGTCTTCCAAGCTGAGGAAAAACCGCGAAGAGCCGGGATCCCCTTGCCGCCCGGCACGACCCCGCAACTGGTTGTCGATGCGGCGGGATTCATGGCGCTCCGTACCGATCACGTGCAGGCCCCCCAGCCTCACCACCTCTTCGTGCTCGGCCTCGGTAATTTTTTCGTACTCGGCTTTGATGCTGTTGTAAACCTCCCGCAGTTGCAAAATCAGCGGATCCTGCACCGGCGCTTTCTCCGACGCCACCGCAATAAGATCTTCCACCACCAGCTCCGGCAGACGGTTCAACCCGTACTTGGTCACCGCTGCCGCCACCACTTCGTCCAAGGCTTGGCTGGTGCGGGCCGACAGCTCACAGGGGTAAAAATTGGGGGAGACCACCGTCCAGGATTTTTTCGGCTTGGGTGTTGTCCCACCAAATCCTTGGCCGCCTCCCCGTCCTAGCATCTGAACGGATCCCAAGGGGTTGTCGGCGTCCAATTGGGCCAGCTTGGGCATCAACCGTTCCCGCAGCTTGAGGCGAGCCATGTACTCCGCATTGCCTCCCAGGATGATGTCCGTGCCTCGCCCGGCCATGTTGGTAGCAATGGTTACGGCACCTTTTCGCCCCGCCTGGGCAATGATCTCCGCCTCCCGCTCCACGTTTTCCGGCTTGGCGTTGAGGAGGTTGTGAGGGATCCCCATTTCCTTGAGCATGGCCGAGAGGCGCTCGGATTTCTCCACGCTGGTTGTCCCCACCAGTACCGGTCGCCCCCGCTCATGC
This sequence comes from Synechococcus sp. R55.3, assembly GCF_047461975.1. Lineage (NCBI taxonomy): Bacteria > Bacillati > Cyanobacteriota > Cyanophyceae > Synechococcales > Synechococcaceae > Synechococcus > Synechococcus sp. R55.3. Next base: position 6,899 of record NZ_JANSIG010000030.1, read on the forward strand.
ATCTGGGCAATTTCCTCGGCAACCGCCTGCCACTTGCCCCTTTCGGTCTTGTACACCAAGTCGGGGGCATCTTTGCGGCGGATGGGTCGGTTGGTGGGGATCACCGTGACTTCTAGGTTGTAGGTTTTGCCGAACTCGGCCTCCTCGGTGCGGGCCGTGCCCGTCATGCCAGAGAGCTTGGGATAAAGCAGAAAAAGGTTTTGGTAGGTGATGGTGGCCAGGGTTTGGCTCTCGCTTTGAATCGGCACCCCCTCCTTGGCCTCCACTGCCTGGTGCAGCCCATCGGACCAGCGACGACCGGGGAGCACCCGCCCGGTGAACTCGTCCACGATCACCACCTCTTGGTTGCGGACGATGTAGTGGACATCCTTGATGAAGAGCTCTTTGGCCTTCACGGCGTTGAAGACAAAGTGCGCCCAGGGATCCTTGGGATCAAACAGGTCAGAGACTCCCAGCAACCGCTCGGCGGCTTCAAACCCCTCGTCGGTAAGGATGACGTTGCGGGCTTTTTCATCCACCTCATAGTGTTCATCCCGGATCAGCTCCCGCGCCACCTGGGCTGCCCGCAGATATTTTTCGGAAGGACGAGCCACTTGGCCGGAGATGATCAGGGGAGTACGGGCTTCATCAATCAGGATCGAGTCCACCTCGTCGATGATGCAGTAGTTAAAGGGCCGTTGCATCACCTCTTTGATGTCGGTGGCCATGTTGTCCCGCAGGTAGTCGAAGCCCAGCTCGCTGTTGGTGCAATAGGTGATGTCGCAGTTATAGCTGCGGCGCTTTTCTTCGGGCGACATGCCCTCTTGCACCAGACCAACCGTCAGGCCCAAGAAACGATGCACTTGTCCCATCCACTCCGAGTCCCGACGGGCCAAGTAGCCGTTGACGGTAACAATGTGAACCCCTTTCCCGGTGAGACCGTTGAGATAGGCGGGCAGGGTGGCGACCAGGGTTTTCCCTTCACCGGTTTTCATTTCGGCAATCTGGCCTTCGTGCAGCACCATGCCGCCGATGAGCTGTACGTCGTAATGGCGCAAGTTCAAGACCCGCTTGGCAGCCTCCCGCACCACGGCAAATGCCTCCGGCAAGAGATCATCCAGAGATTCTCCTCTGTCTAAGCGCTGGCGAAACTCCGTGGTCTTGGCCTTGAGCTCCGCATCCGAAAGAGAGGCGATCTCGATCTCCAGCGAGTTGATCAGCTTGACGACAGGACGGTACTGCCGGATCTTCCGATCGTTGGGATCCCCAAGGAGCTTTTGTAGGGTTTGGAGCATGGGCAAGCCTAGGCCAATGAAGGACATTGATTGATTAACGATGCAATTCTACCATTTTGACTTGGCCGGCCAGGGAGAGGTTGGCCTGGATGAGCTGAGAGCAAAACACCAGAGCCATCGGATAGATGAGGAGAGCCGGCAGTTACTTGCAGTCCGCGGCGAGAAAATGTCAGTCTAGGGAAGGGATCCCGAGCAAACCGTACTCTGCAAAGCTCATGAATTTTTTGGGTGTTGGACTGCCGGAAATGTTGGTTATCTTTGCGGTGGCTCTTCTGGTTTTCGGGCCCCGCAAACTGCCGGAGATCGGTCGCACGCTGGCCAAAACCCTGCGCAGCCTGCAGGACGCTTCCAAAGAGTTCGAGGCGCAACTGAACAAAGAGGCCCAAGAGCTGGAAAAAGCCACCCGCGGGACAACGGCTGCCGCCCCTCCCAAGGTTTCCCGAACAGCAGTCACCGAGTCAGTTGCCGATACGCCCCCCCCAGAGACGGATCCCGTCCCATCCGTAGCCGACGACGCTCAAACCGCAGACGCTGCTTAGTCTATGCCCCGCTTTAACCCCCTTTGCTTCGGCATGGAAATTACGCGCTTGTTCGAGCAAGGGCAGTCCTACTTCGCTCCTGCCAAGGTGGAGACCTGGCTGCGGCAACATGGTCAGAACCCGTCCGACTATGAGATCTCGTTTCACCAGGAACTGCCCCCTGCCGGCTCTTCTGCGGCGATGTGGATTCGCATCGACCTAAAGCGTTGGGATGGCCAGCCGGTGGATTCCTGGCTGTTGGAAGCGATCAACCGGGTAGATTGAAAACGGCTTGCTCCGCAGTAAAACCCAGCCCTACGGTAAGAAGGTTGAGGCTTTTTGTCCACCTATGCCCAGTGCCACCCTGTTGGTATCTTGCCCCGATCAAAAAGGGTTGGTAGCCAAGCTCTCCAGCTTCATCTACAGCTACGGCGGCAACATCATTCACGCCGATCACCATACGGATCCCGAAGCAGGACTGTTCTTGAGCCGCATCGAGTGGGACTTGCAGGGCTTCCAACTGGAGCGAGGGGAAATTGTCCCCGCCTTTTCAGGCATTGCCCGTGGGATCCAAGCCAACTGGGAACTGCATTTTTCCGACACTCGCCGTCGCATTGCGTTGTGGGCCAGCAAGCAAAGCCACTGCCTTTTGGATCTGATCTGGCGGCAAAGGGCGGGAGAACTGCCCGCCGAGATCCCCTTGATCATCAGCAATCACCCCGACCTGGAATCGGTGGCCCGCTCCTTCGGTATCGATTACTACCACATCCCCGTTTCTCCAGAGGGCAAAGCCGCAGCCGAAGCCCGTCAGCTCGCTCTCCTGCAGGAATATCGAATTGACCTGGTGGTGTTGGCCAAGTACATGCAGATCTTGAGTGGGTCGCTGCTCCGCCAAGCCCCGCCGGTCATCAACATTCACCATTCCACCCTGCCCGCCTTTGCCGGAGCCAACCCCTACCACCGCGCCCATCAACGGGGAGTGAAAATCATCGGCGCCACCGCCCACTATGCCACCGAAGACCTGGACGAAGGGCCGATCATCGAGCAGGATGTGGTGCGGGTCAGCCACCGCGATACCGTTGCCGACCTCGTCCGCAAAGGCCGCGACATGGAACGCCTAGTCCTGGCACGGGCAGTGCGGTATCACCTGGAGAATCGGGTGCTGGTATACCACAACAAGACGGTGGTGTTTGCCTGATCAGCCTGCGGGCGCAGCGTTGCTCAACGGGATCCCTTTCTGTTCTCGCAGGAGAGCCAAGATCTCGTCCTTCACCTCCTGAAAAGAAGAAGTGCGCTTGAGGCTGTAGTCGCGCCGGCTGGGGAAATCAACTCGGATCTCCCGTTTCACCCGCCCAGGATGGGACGTGAGTACATAGATGCGCTGGGCCAAAAAGACGGCTTCTTCCACATCGTGGGTGATCATCAGGATTGAAGTGCGCGTGCGCTGCCAGAGATCCAGCAAAAACTCCTGCATGGTCTCCTTGGTTTGCACATCCAAAGCGCCAAAAGGCTCATCCATCAGCAAAATCTTCGGTTGGGCCGCCAGAGCTCGCGCAATCGCCACCCGCTGCTGCATACCGCCCGAAAGCTGCTTGGGCAGAGCCTTGGCAAAACGCTCCAGGCCGACGATCTCCAGAAAATAATCCACACGGGCTTCCCTTTCCTGCCGTTTTACCCCCTGCAATTTCAGGCCAAAGCCGACGTTCTCCGCCACGGTCATCCAGGGGTAGAGGGTGTAGGACTGGAACACGACTCCCCGATCCGCTCCCGGCCCAATCACCGGCTCCCCATCGACGCTGATGGATCCTCGGCTAGGCTGCTCCAACCCGGCAATCAGGCGCAGTAGGGTGGTTTTACCAGAGCCGGAAGCCCCCACCACACAGACAAACTCCCCCGACTCCACATGCAAATTCACCCCATCCAGAGCCAAGATAGGTCCACGACGGGTGGGGAAGGATTTGCTCAGGCCGACCACTTCCAAATGCACGACACCACCTCATAAAAAGGCCCAACGACAGGTCAAACGTACCAAGCGTCGCAGCAGCCAATCCAGCAGAAAGCCGATCAGCCCCAACACAATCAAGCACGCAAAAATCTCGTCGGTTCTAAAGAAGCGCTGGGCTAGCTGGATCCGCCTACCCAAACCCTCATTGGCGGCCACCAATTCTGCCACCACCACCAAGTTCCAAGAGGCAGCCATGTTGACGCGGAAGGTGTCGAGAATGTTCGGGGTGATGTATGGAGTGATCACCTGCAGCAACACCTGCCAGCGCCGCCCCCCCAAGGTGTAGGTGGCCTCGATCAGCTCTTTGGGAATGAACTTCACCGCATCCATGATCATCAGCATGTTGAAGAAAACGGTGCCGATGAAAATTAACCCGATCTTGGGGGCCTCATCCAAACCCAAGTAAATAATCAACAGCGGGGTGAAGGCAGGAGCGGGCATGTAGCGAAAGATGCCGCTAATCGGCTCGATCAAGGCGCGGATGCTGGCGAAGGTGCCCATGGCAATGCCGATGGGGGTCGCCACCACTGCTGCCAACAGAAAACCGCTGCTAACCCGACTGAAGCTGGCCAAGGTATCCTTCCACAGCAGGCCGTCTCGCCACAGGCGCAGCAGGGCCGCCCATACCGAAGGGGGAGAAGGCAAAAAACGCGGCGGTACCCACCCCGAGACCGATAGGCCCCACCACAAGCCGAAAGGCACCAGCACCGATAGCGCCGTCAGCAGCAAGGCCAAGGGGCGCGGGATCTCTTCGGCAATGCGCCAAAACACCGTCGGGGGCAGACTGGGGCGGGTGGGTGGAGGCGATTCAGCCGGAGCAGTCAGCATCGTACCTTACCTCACTGGTGGCCCATGAAGGGATCCCGGATATCTCTCACCGTCTAACACCCACCGACTCGGCATAGGCGCGAACGAAGCGGTCATCGAACAATGTCTCCAGATCCTTGGGCCCCTCCGAGATGAAGCCCACTCTCACCATGAAGTCCACCATTTGTCTGGCCGCATAGGGCATGTGCTGCATTCCCTCGCCGGGGCTGAAGGCTTTTAGGTTGTCTTCTATGGTGAAGAAACGAATGCCATCTTTGAACAGTTGCAGCTCCTCTGGGGTGACACCGGCACGTCTGGCCATGATTTCGTCGGCTCGCTGCGGGTTCTCCTCCATGAACTTCAGAATATCGAACCAGCTATTCACCAAAGCCTGCACCTGATCCGGCTGCTCGTCAATCAATTTTTGGCTGACCACCAACAAATCGGGAATGGCCCCTGGGAACTCCGCCGAAGAGAACAGCTCCTTGCTTCCAGGGCGCTCCAGGGCTGTCAACCAAAAGGGCGGAAAGGCTCCCACCGCATCCACCTGACCGGCAGCAAAAGCAGCGGCGGCGGCTCCGGTTTCCAAGGGCACAATGATCACATCGTCGCGGGAAAATCCCTCCCGCTCCAGCCCCAGCGTCAGCAGAAAGTCACCCACCACGCCTTCTTCCACAGCCACCCGCTTACCCACTAGGTCGGCAATGGTGTTGATCCCTTCCCGGACGATGATCTTGTCGTTGCCTGCCGAGTTGTCGTTGACCAGCACCACCACCTGACCATTCACAGATTTCGGCGCGAAGGAGAGCGTATCGTTCAGGGTTTGGGTATTGGCATCCAGTTGTCCGGCGGCAAAGGCTTCCATCGACTCAATGTAGCCATCGAACCAGCGCAACTGCACGTTGGCCCCATTTTTCTTGAAAATGCCCTCTTCTTCTCCAATGGCCCACGGCCACCAACCTGCCCAATTGCTGTAGCCCATCTGAATGGGGGGTCGGGCCAGAGCGGGAGAGGAGCTTCCCAGCAAAAGGGTGGGCAACAACCCCAGCACCCAGGACAAAAACCGGCGGCGACGCGAGATCTGTGGAGAAGAAGTCATAAGCCTGGAAGTTTAAGTAACTGTGCAGCCAGCTTGAGAATGGCTGTTCGCTGGCCTGGATTCTAGGGTCGGCTTGAGACGAGCAGCAAATAGTTAATTTGGCTACAAAATCCCCCAACTTGTTGCTTGGGTTGGCTTTGGATTTTCCGATCTTCCAGAGTGATGGGACTTAACCAAGGGGATCCCTCAGTACTCAAAGGTCATGGGTGGGAAGCGGGAAGGGCGAGATCTGAGCTGGGCGGGTTCAGAGGCAGGAGCGGGATCCCGAAAGGCTTTTGCCTCCTGCTGAAGGTGTTGCATGGCCTGCTCGATTTCCTGAAGTCGCGCGTGGATTTGCCCTTGCCGCTCTCGAATAAACTCTAGCTCTTGGTTGAGCCGCTGCTTTTCGACAGTGAGCTGCTGCATTTCGGCATAGAGGGCGGATTCGGTTTGGCGGCGAGGGATCGAGCGCAGCTTGGGGCGAGGTCGAGTTCGGGGCACACGGGGCAAGCTCATAAGGGGGGATCCCGGAAAACGGCTTGCGTCTATCCTAGCGTGCTCTTGGCGGCCCTTCTATTCCTAGGTAGGATCCATTCGTCCGGTGTGGAAAACAGCGATGGTGGAAACTGGAGCAGACCTGTTGCAACGCTACGGCAGCGGTGAGCGGGACTTCAGCAACAGCCAACTGGCCGGAGCTGATCTGGCCGGGGCCGACTTGGCCGGGATCGACTTGGGGGGATCCATTCTCCGCCAGGCAAAGCTGGCTTCTGCCAACCTGGAGCGGGCCTACCTGAGCGGCGCCGACCTCAGCCAAGCGGATCTGCAGGGATCCAACCTGCGGCTGGCCAACCTAGAAAAAGCTAAACTGCAGGGATCCCGATTGCAGGGAGCCAACTTGCGTGGGGCCAACCTGGCGGAAGCGGACTTGAGCGAGGCCGATCTCAGCCAAGCGGACTTGGCGGGGGCCAATCTCACCGGGGCCAACTTGAGAGGATCCCTTCTGGCCCGGTGCAAACTCAAGCTGGCCAACCTGCGAGGGGCCTGCTACGACGCCACCACTCAGATGGAAGCGGATATCACTCCAGCAGAGCTGGGCATGGTTCAAGCCTAGAGGGGAAAATGGGGCTATCCCTCCGGCTCCAAGTCCAGGATCTCCTGGATCTCAGCATCGGTATAGCCCACCGCCCGCAACTTCTCCGATACCGTCTGAATCTCTCCGGAAGATAAGTCCTGCTGCCGTACCCGATCCCAGAGATTGGCCACAATCTGCAGCAGCAAACCGCTGCTCTCCGCCTCAAACAGCTCAAAAGCCGTGGCTAGCTCAATGGCCTGCAACACCTCCTCGGCACTGCCAATCGGCTGATCGAGGGATCGTTCCTCCAGCTCCACCAGCAACTGGCGCAGTTGGTTCAGGCCATCCCCAAGAGCAGACATACAGCAGGCTCCACAACGGCACTCGAACCCTCACCCTAGCAGACCCCTATCATTCCGCAAAAGGAATCCCGCCAATTCTGCGGCAGCTACAGCTATTCTGATTAAGAGAGCGATTCAACTGCAATCGAGGCGATTGTCGAGTCAGCATAGACAATCAACAACACCCAAACAACACCGAGAGGAGATGCATGAGTATGGCCCCAGTGAACGTCCTGCCCAATACCCCCCAGCCTTTAGCCGATGAGGGTGGCACCACCTTGGACTATGGCAGCGCGGTTTACCGGCAGGCCTACTCTCGCATCAACGGCATTGTGATCGAAGGGGAACAAGAAGCCCACGACAACTACCTCAAGCTGGCCGAGATGTTGCCGGAAGGGGCAGAGGAGCTGCACAAGCTGGCCAAGATGGAATTGCGGCACATGAAAGGCTTTCAATCCTGCGGCAAAAACCTGCAGGTAGAGCCGGATAGGGAGTTTGCCCGCACTTTCTTCGCCCCTTTGCGCAACAATTTCCAAAAAGCGGCAGCAGCCGGAGACCTAGTTACCTGCTTGGTCATTCAGTCGCTGATCATCGAATGCTTTGCCATTGCCGCCTACAACATCTACATCCCCGTCGCCGATGAGTTTGCCCGCAAGATCACCGAGGGGGTGGTCAAGGATGAATATCTGCACCTCAACTTTGGCGAGCGCTGGCTAGGGGAGCATTTTGGCGAAGTCAAAGGGCAGATCGAAGCGGCCAACGCCCAGAACCTGCCTTTGGTGTGGCAGATGCTGCAGCAGGTGGACAAGGATGTGGAAGCCATCTACATGGATCGCGAGGCCATTGTCGAGGACTTTATGATTGCCTATGGCGAGGCGCTGGCCAACATCGGCTTCAGCACCCGCGAGGTGATGCGCCTCTCTGCCCAGGGTTTGCGGGCAGCATGACCCACCTCAGCATTCATCCTCTGCCGGCGGACTGCAGTTCTAGGCTGGCTACAGGCGGGTATGGACATGTTTTGATGGGATCCATCAGTTATCCAAGCGGGTAAACCTTTATGTTCGGCCTGATTGGGCACTTGACCAGCCTGGCCCATGCGAAGCGGGTGGCAGACAAGCTGGGTTATTCCGAATATGCGGAGAGCGACCTGGAGTTCTGGTGCATGGCTCCCCCTCAGGTGGTGGACGAGATCACAGTGACCAGCATTACCGGCCAAAAGATCCATGGGCAGTACGTCGAATCCTGTTTCTTGCCGGAAATGTTGGCGGGGGGACGGGTAAAGGCCGCCTGTCGGAAAGTGTTGAATGCGATGGCTCTGGCCCAGCGGCGCGGCTTGAACATTACGGCTTTGGGGGGATTCAGCAGCATCATTTTCGAGACTTTTCGCCTCGACAGTCTCCGGCGAGTCCGCAACATCGACTTGGAGATCCAACGCTTTACCACCGGCAATACCCACACCGCCTACATCATCTGCCAGCAGCTACAGTTGGCGGCCCGGCGCTACGCCATGGACTTGGCAGCCGCTACGGTTGCGGTGGTGGGGGCGACCGGAGATATCGGCAGCGCCATTTGTCAATGGTTGGTGGCCCGCACTCACTTGGGCAAGTTGTTGCTCATAGCTCGAGAGCGGCGGCGCCTAGAGGAATTGCAGGCCAACCTCAAGCAGGGGGAGATCTGTTCGCTGGAAGAGGCCCTGCCCCGCGCCGACTTTATCGTTTGGGTGGCCAGCATGAGCCAAGGCATGGTTCTCGATCCACAAGTGTTGCCGGATCCCTGTGTCATCATCGACGGTGGCTACCCGAAGAACATCGCCTCCAGCTTGCATCGGAAGGGGCTCTACGTCATTGACGGGGGGATGGTGGAGCACTCTTTGGACATTGAATGGAACATCATGCAGTTTTTGAATGTGGCCAACCCGGCCCGTCAGCTTTTCGCCTGCTTTGCCGAGTCCATGCTACTGGAGTTTGAGGGGCTGCACACCAATTTCAGTTGGGGCCGCAATTTGATCACCCTTGAGAAATTGGATCTGATCGGGCAGCTTTCTCGCAAGCATGGGTTCCGCCCCCTCATGCCCGAAGCCTAATTGAGATTCAAAATGAAGAAAGCCTCAGCCCCAGCAGAGGTGCTGGCCCTGGTCAGGTCAATCACCAATCGACTGAACCTGGACGAAACCTGAAGACCAAACACCAAGAGACGGTCGCCATGCCCCAGTCCTTTACTGCCCACCTTTGGCAAGCCATTCAGCCCATCTACAAGCAAATCCTCGATCACCCCTTCAACCGAGAGTTGGCAGCGGGCAGCCTATCGCGGCAGCGGTTCCAGTTTTACTTGCAGCAGGATGCTCTTTATCTCACCGACTTTGCCCGCGCCCTGGCCTTGATTGGAGCTCGTTCCGAAGGGGCTGAGCAGGTGGTGAGTTTCTTGAACTTTGCCCTGGGAGCCATTGTGGCCGAACGCAGCCTGCACGAAAGCTATTTTCGCCTCTACGACATTCAACCCGAAACAGCCTATGCCCCTGCCTGCTTCGCCTATACCCGTTTTTTGTTGGCTGCGGCGGCTGTGGATCCCTATGAGGTGGCCATTGCCGCTGTGCTGCCCTGCTTTTGGATCTACCGAGAGGTGGGATCCGCCATCTATCGCACCGCACAGCCCGACAATCCCTACCAACAGTGGATCGACACCTACGCCGGGGAAGAATTTGCCCAAGTGGTGCAGCAGGCTTTGGACATCACCGACTCCGTCGCTCAGCAGGCTACAGAGCCGCTGCGGGAAAAGATGAGGGCAGCTTTTGTCACTGCCTCCCGGTTGGAATGGCTGTTTTGGGACAGTGCCTATCGCCTCGAATCTTGGCAACCCGCCTAATGCTCACCCGGTCGGGCCGGCATATAAAGGCAGCAACTGCTGGGCCTGCGCGAAAACGGCATCCAACATCGGCTCCGTCAGCAGCCGTGTGGCGGTGTTGCGCCGGCTGGGATGGTAAGACGCCAGCAAATAGCGACCCTCTGCCAAAGGAATAACGCAATTGTGGCCAAAGCGGGGGCGGGGCCTGAGAGGCGACAAGAGCATCAGAGCGTGTTGGAAGGCAAAATGCCCCAACGTCAGGATCACCCGCACCTGGGTTAGCAGCTCCAGCTCTTGTTTCAGGTAGCTCAGGCAGGCCTTGGCTTCTGTGACGGTGGGGCGATTGTCTGGGGGAGCGCAGCGCACCACGGCTGAGATGTAGCAATCCTGCAGATGCAGGCCATCCTCTCGGTGGGTAGAGGTGGGCTGATTGGCAAAGCCAGCTCGGTACAAGGCGCGAAACAGCCAGTCCCCACTGGGATCCCCGGTAAACACCCGCCCGGTGCGGTTGCCCCCATGAGCTGCCGGTGCCAACCCGATCACCCACAGCCGCGCCTGCGGATCCCCAAATCCCGGAACGGGCTTGCCCCAGTAGGACTGCTCCCGAAAACGGGCCACCTTCTGAAGGGCGACTGCCTCTCGCCAAGCCACCAAGCGGGGACAGCGGCAGCAACTGACGATTTCAGCTTGCAAAGTGGCCCACTCCTGGATCCCCAGCGCCCTACTCCTCCTCGTCGTCGTCATCCTCCTCCAGCTCGTCGAAGGCAGGGGTGGAATCGTCGATCAACTGATCGTCTTCCAAGATCAAACGAGGCGGCAGCTCCGGCAACACTGCAGGCTCTTCTTCCTCTTCGTCAGGCTCCGGTTCGGGGGTGATCTCCTCGTAGGTGGTGAAGCCCGTGCCGGCGGGGATCAGGCGCCCGATAATCACGTTTTCTTTCAACCCGCGCAGCCAGTCGGATTTGCCCTCGATGGCCGCCTCTGTAAGCACGCGGGTGGTTTCCTGGAAGCTGGCCGCCGAGATGAAGCTGTCGGTGTTCAAGCTGGCCTTGGTGATCCCCAGCAGGACGGGCGTATATTTGGCCGGCGCCCCTCCGGTAATGGCCATGGTGGCGTTGGTCTGCTGGATTTCCCGCAACTCCACCAGCTCGCCCGGCAGCAGGATGGTGTCGCCGCCATCATCCACCCGCACCTTCGAGGTCATCTGGCGCACCACGATCTCGATGTGTTTGTCGGAGATCTCCACCCCCTGGGAGCGGTAGACGTTCTGCACTTCGTTCACGAAGAAGCGCTGCACCTCCCGCAAAGCCAACCGCGCGGCTTGGTCATCTCCCAAGGTTTGGCGATGGTACTCGTAGTAGATCTCCAAGAGGTCGTGAGGGTTGGCAGGGCCATCGGTAAGGGGATCCCCCACCCCCACCGGCTGTCCGTCCACCACCATCAAGCTTTGCCCCGGCAGCACAGGATAGTCTCTAACGGTGCCATCGGCTTCGATGACCTTCAAATCCGGCTCCTCTCCCCGCCAGCTCAGTTGAACGGTGCCGGGCCGCTTGGCCAGAACACACATTTCCTTGGGCTTGCGGGCCTCCAGCAGCTCCTCAATCCGCGGCAGACCCTGGATGATGTCCCCCGTCTTGGCCCGCTCAAACACCAGGAGGGCCAGGGAATCCCCCCGCTGCACCAGATCGCCATCTCGTACCTGCAGAATGGCACCCGCAGAAACCAAGTAGGGCCGCGCTATCCGCAACACCACTTGGCCGTCCGTTATCTGCATTACCTGTCCCGACTGTGGAGAAGGGATCCCAGGCGCCAGCTCATCTCCGGCCCGCACCAGCGCCCCTACCGCCACGCTGGCTGAACCTGTCAGGGGCACCTGCACCAGATCGTCGTCGGTAATCACCAGCACCCGCCGCACCACTTCCGCTCCCTGGCGGATCCCTTGGACGATCCCAGCCTTTTTGGCTTGGATTTCGGTTCGGGCAATAACACCTCCCCTGGAGATGGAGTCTCCTTCGCTCACCAACAGCCGAGTGTGGGTGCTCCCCTGTGTCAGATCTGCCTCCACATCGCGGCGCAGCAGCAGGGTTTCCAGAATCACCAGTTGCAGGCGGCGAATGTCGGGATCCTTCTCGTCTTGGATTAGCTCGATATCGGCCTTCAGTTGTGGGGCGTCGGTATCGATCTCCAGCACCAGTTGGGTGCGTAGGAGTTCTACAGGGCCTACTGACTTCACCCGCTCCCCATCTTTGAAGGGAACGCGCTGCACCGCCCGCAGGCGAATGGAGCGGCCAGACTCGCTGGTGGACTCTTGAGTGGGCACCAAGGGCCGGTCGGGGATCTCGTACTCCTGCACCGGACGCAGCAGCAAGCCTGGGCCTTCAGGAGTTTCCACCTGTTCCAAGTAGACCAGTTGGTCGGGAACAATGCTGCTGAGCACCTGTTGCCCGGGCTGGATCAGGGTGCCACTTTTCACTTCCAAGTCGGCGGGGTTGTCCACCAGATGCAGGGATCCCGGCTTGATGACGATCTCCCGCAGGATGTCGTTCTTCTGGATAACCTCGACAACGCCAGCATTCTGGCAAAAGATGTCTTTCACTACCTCGGTGCCCGCTTCCACATACTGGCCGTCGTCCACGTTCAGCAGGGAGATGTCTTTGTTCACCTCGTGGGTCTCTTCCGGGATCCACAGCAGGGTGCCGCCCTGGATGACTTCGTAGCCTTGCTTGGCCTTGCCGCGTCGTGCCACCTCAATGCCGGCGAACTTCACCAAGCCTCCGGTCTGGCTGCGGAAGTGGTTGTCGATCAGCTCCGCCACCACCTCGTCGTTGCCTACTTTGGTGCCCGGAGTGGCCTTGAGGACGAAGGTCTGCCCACTAGAAGTGTCCAGCAAAAACTGCTCCCGCCCCTGGTGGGATTCCACCCGTACCCGTGCTTCCCGCAACACCACGGAAGCGTTGATGATCTCCACCTCGCGCCCGCTTTTGGTGTCGCTGCGCTCCGGCAGCCGCACAATGCCCCCATGCTCCGTCACCAGCAAGGTCTCGGCGATCACATCCCCCGCTTCTACCCGATCCCCGTTTTGCACCACTGTTGCGGCCCCCGGCGGCAGATTGTACACCTGTCCAGACATCACCCAGATCAACCCCTGCCGCTGAGCGGTGTAGGTGGTGTTGCCCTGGCGGTCGGTCTTCTCCTCGATGGGCAGATCGGCAAAGCGAATTTCTCCGGCCAGATCGGCCACCACCTCTTTCTGGGCTTTCTCAGTGCTCTTGCGGCTGGCCTTGGCCAGGGATACCTCCGCGATCAACTGGTCCCGCTGCACCTGGGCTCCGTCCCGCACCAGCAGGGTGGATCCCTGGGTCATGTCGAAGGACTCCCGTTGCCCGTCTGGGCCTTCCAAGATGATTTGGTTGTTCACTTCCACCTGCAGGGCATCGTCGCCGTGGCGGGTACGGAAGGGGCGGGTGCGCAGGTTTTTCGGGAAGCGCACGACGCCGGCAAAGGGGGCGCGAATTTGGCGAGCCACCTCCCCTGTAAACACGCCTCCCGTGTGGAAGGTGCGCATCGTCAACTGGGTGCCCGGCTCCCCAATCGATTGGGCGGCGATGATCCCGACCGCTTCCCCCAGATCCACCAAGCGGGAATGGGCCAAGCTCCAGCCGTAGCACATCCGGCACACGGAGCGGTTGGCCTCACAGGTGAGGGGAGAACGCACCATCACCTGCCGGATGCCGGCCTCCACAATCGTCTTGGCCAGGTCGTGATCCACCTCTTGGTTGCGACGGGCAAGCACCACCTGGGTTTCTGGGTGCACCACGTCGCGCGCCAGCACTCGGCCCACCAAGCGCTCCTCCAAAGACACCACCACCTTGTCCCCATCCATCAGGTATTCCAGGAGAATGCCCTGGTCGGTGCCGCAGTCGGATTCCCGCACGATCACATCCTGAGACACGTCCACCAAACGGCGGGTGAGGTAGCCGGAGTCGGCGGTGCGCAGGGCCGTATCCACTAAACCCTTGCGGGCCCCATAGGAAGAGATGATGTATTCGGTAACGGTCAGGCCCTCGCGGAAATTGGTTTTGATGGGCAAATCGATGATCTCGCCCTGGGGGTTGGCCATCAGGCCGCGCATGCCCACCAACTGGCGCACCTGGGAGACGTTCCCCCTTGCCCCCGAGTTGGCCATCATGTAAACGGAGTTGAGGGGATCGTTCTGCCGGAAGTTGTTGAGCATCTCCTCTTTGATCTGGTCGTTGATCTGGTTCCAGGTGTCGATCACCTTTTGGTAGCGCTCCACCTCTGTGATTTCTCCACGGGTATAGCGCTCGGTGGCCGCCTCGATCTCGGCTTCCGCTTGTGCCAACAACTGCCGCTTGCTGGGGGGAACGCGCAGGTCTTCAACGCTGATGGAGACGGCTGCCTGGGTGGCGTATTTGAAGCCCAGGGTCTTCAGAGCATCCGCCATCTGAGCAGTGCGGGCCGTGCCGTAGCGGGCAAAAGACCAAGCAATTAGGTTGCGCAGCTCTTTTTTGCCAATTTGATAGTTGCGAAAGGGCACAGGGGGCAAGGGGGTGTCGGCTTTGTTACCGTCGGCAGCCTGCCGCGCCAGGCCAGCGGAAAATCGTCCTTTTTCGCTCATGATGCCTCGCTAGAGAGAAGAGGAGAGAGGGGAGAGAAGAGCCGTCCTACGGCAGAGGATGAACTACGCAGACAAAATATCTTGCACGGTCTTGTTAAAAATGATCCGGCCCGGCGTGGTGCGAATGTACTGGCTGATCACGTTGCCGTCTTGATCCTCGCGGATACGGCGGTAGTTGGTGATCTTGAGGCGAATGCCGCCCGGTTCTTCGATGATTTGCGGCTCGGACTCTTTTTCGCCCTTGCCCAACTCCATCGGGCCGTGGTAGCGCACCCAGACCTTGCTGTGCAGGCCGATAGCACCGCGGTCGTAGGCGATGAGAGCATCTTCCAAGCTGGCAAAGAAACGATCGCCAAGATCGGGCTGGTGGGGGTTATCTGCCGTCAGGTAGTAGCATCCCAGCACCATATCTTGGCTGGGGGTGATGATAGGGGCGCCAGTGGCAGGGGAGAGGATGTTGTTGGTGGCCAGCATCAGCAGGCGAGCTTCCGCCTGAGCTTCCAGAGAAAGGGGCACATGCACAGCCATCTGGTCGCCGTCGAAGTCGGCGTTGAAAGCAGGGCAGACCAAGGGGTGAAGTTGAATCGCCCTTCCCTCCACCAGGATTGGCTCAAAAGCTTGGATCCCCAGGCGGTGCAGGGTGGGGGCACGGTTGAGCAAGACGGGGTGGCCGTCGATCACCTCTTCCAGCACATCCCAAATCTGTGGGTCATTGCTCTGGATCATCTTTTTGGCAGCCTTGATGTTGTTGACAATGCCCCGCTTGATCAATTTGTGGATGACAAAGGGCTGGAACAGCTCGATGGCCATCTCTTTGGGCAGGCCACACTGGTGCATGCGCAGGTTGGGCCCCACCACGATCACCGAACGCCCGGAGTAGTCCACCCGTTTGCCCAACAGGTTTTGCCGGAAGCGCCCCTGTTTGCCCTCGATGATGTCGGAGAGGGACTTGAGGGGACGGTTGTTGGCCCCCGCCACTACGCGCCCCCGCCGACCGTTGTCGATCAGCGCGTCCACCGCCTCCTGGAGCATGCGCTTTTCGTTGCGCACAATGATCTCCGGCGCCATGATCTCCTGCAGCCGGGCCAGACGGTTGTTGCGGTTGATCACACGACGGTAGAGATCGTTGAGGTCGCTGGTGGCAAAGCGGCCCCCATCCAACTGCACCATGGGGCGCAAATCCGGCGGGATCACCGGCAGCACCCGCAACACCATCCACTCCGGACGGGATCCGGTGGCAATGAAGTTGTCGATCACCCGCAGCCGCTTGATCAGGCGTGCCCGCTTTTGGCCGCGAGCAGTGGTGATCTCCTCCCGCAGTTGCTCCGCCTCTTTTTCCAGGTCGATATCCTTGAGCAGGCGCTCGATGGCCTCCGCCCCGATCATCGCCCAGTTCTCCGGCAGTTGCAGTTCGGATCCCTCCTCGTACATCTGATCTTCGATCTCGAGGAATTGATCCTCCGTCAGCAGTTGTTTGTAGGAGAGATTCTGGGCATTGCCCGGATCTACCACTACGTAGGCGTTGAAGTATACCACCTGCTCCACATCCCGCAGCGGCATATCCAACAGGGTGGCGATGTGGCTGGGGATCCCTTTCAAATACCAAACATGGGTGACGGGGGCAGCCAACTTGATGTAGCCCATGCGGTGGCGGCGCACCCGCGACTCGGTTACCTCCACCCCACAGCGCTCGCAGACGATCCCCCGATGCCGTACCCGCTTGTACTTGCCGCAGTGGCATTCCCAGTCTTTGGCCGGCCCAAAGATGCGCTCGCAAAAGAGACCATCCATCTCCGGCTTGAGGGTGCGGTAATTGATGGTCTCAGGCTTGGTGACTTCCCCCACCACTTGACCATTGGGCAGGGTGCGCTGGCCCCACTCCATGATCCGCTCTGGAGAAGCCAAGCCAATTTTGACGTAGTCAAAGCGTTGCTCTGTTTTGGCCATCGCCATTCTCCTCCTGACTTGCTGCCCTGGCACCTAAACCCAAAGGAAAGGCAAACCCCGCCCTCCTTCGCGGGCTGAATGGGATCCCCGTCGCGTTCGCGTCAGCGGCACGGAGCCCTCTCAACACTCAAAAGTCATCTTCCTCTTCTCCGTCCTCATCTTCCTCACGGCTACGGCTGGCATTCGCGTCAGCGGTGCGGAGCACTCTGGTAAAGGCTGGTGATGGCGAGAGATCCTCAGACGTAACCGATTCATAAGTGGGTCGAGAGGGAGTATGACGGTTGGAGGTATCGGCCATCAGATCCACTTCCACATCGTGGGTTTGCCCTTCGCTGTCCACCTCCACCTTGTGTACCGACACATCCAGGCAGAGGGACTGCAGCTCCCGCACCAGCACCTTGAAGGACTCCGGCGTGCCGGGTCGAGGGATGGGCTTGCCCTTGACGATAGCGTTGAGAGCCTCGTTGCGCCCCACCATGTCGTCGGACTTGACGGTGAGCAGCTCCTGCAGGATGTAGGCCGCCCCAAACGCCTCCAAAGCCCACACCTCCATCTCCCCAAAGCGCTGGCCGCCCTGCTGCGCCTTGCCCCCCAGCGGTTGCTGGGTCACCAAAGAATAGGGGCCGGTGGAGCGAGCGTGGATCTTGTCGTCCACCAAGTGCACCAGCTTCAGCATGTAGGCGCGGCCCACCGTAACGGGCTGGTCGAAGGGCTCCCCGGTGCGACCGTCAAACACCTGGATTTTGCCGCAGTACTTGCCTTCCGGGTTGAAGATCCAGTCCTTGCCGGTCTTCTCTCGGGCTTCCCTCAGCTTGGCCTCCACCGTCAGACGGGAGGCTTCTAAACCGTGCATCTCATCAAAGGGCATCAGCTTGAAGCGCACCCCCAGATGTTCTGCTGCCCAGCCCAGCAGGCACTCGTACACTTGGCCCACGTTCATCCGGGAAGGCACCCCCAAGGGGTTGAGCACCACATCCACCGGTGTGCCGTCCGCTAGGTAGGGCATGTCCTCAATCGGCAAGATGCGGGAGATGATGCCTTTGTTGCCGTGACGGCCCGCGATCTTGTCCCCCACCTGGATTTTGCGCTTGAGGGCAATGTAGACCCGCACCACCATGTTGGCGCCGGGAGGCAGCTCATCCCCCTGTTCGCGGGTAAAGATGCGTACATCCACCACCCGACCGCGCTCGCCGTTGGGCACCCGCAGCGAGTTGTCCCGCACATCCCGAGCCTTTTCCCCGAAAATGGCCCGCAATAGCCGCTCTTCTGGGGGCTGATCCGACTCCCCTTTGGGGGTGACTTTGCCCACCAAAATGTCGCCGGCCTCCACCCAAGCCCCAATGCGCACAATGCCGTTCTCATCCAGGTCCCGCAGGGCATCTTCCCCCACGTTGGGGATTTCGCGGGTAATCTCCTCAGGGCCCAGTTTGGTTTGCCGGGCCTCGATCTCGTGCTTCTCGATGTGTACCGAGGTAAAGACATCGTCGTAGACCAGCCGCTCGCTGATCAAGATGGCATCTTCGTAGTTGTAGCCCTCCCAGGGCATGTAGGCCACCAACACGTTTTGGCCCAAAGCCAACTCGCCCCCTTCGGTCGCCGGGCCATCCGCCAGCACCTGGCCAGCCACCACCCGATCCCCCGTATAGACAAGGGGACGCTGGTTGAGGCAGGTGTCTTGGTTGGAGCGCTGGTATTTCTGCAGGCGATAGACAATTGGATCCCCGCCGTCGTCTGGCCGAACCACGATTTCGTCGGCGGAAACGTAGGTCACCACGCCATTGGTGCGCGACACCACCACCATGCCGGAGTCCCGTGCCGCCTGGGCTTCCAGGCCAGTGCCCACATAGGGCCGATCCGGCTTGAGCAGGGGCACCGCCTGCCGCTGCATGTTTGCTCCCATCAAGGCACGGTTGGCGTCATCGTGCTCCAGGAAGGGGATCAAGGAGGTGGCCACCGAGATGACCTGCACCGGCGCCACTTGGACGTAGTGCACTTCTGTGGGGTGGGCGGTGGTGAACTCTTGGCGGTAGCGCACCGGCACCAAATCGGCAGTGATGCGGCCTTCGGCATCCACCGGCACATCCCCAGGGGCTACGCGGTACTCGTCCTCTTCATCGGCAGTGAGGTAGACCATGCCCAGATCTTTGCGCACCACGCCGTTCTCGACCCGGTAATAGGGGCTTTCGATAAAGCCGTACTGGTTGACGCGGGCGTGGGTGGCCAGGGATCCGATCAACCCGGCGTTGGGGCCTTCTGGGGTTTCGATGGGGCAGATGCGCCCGTAGTGGCTGGGGTGGATGTCCCGCACGGCAAAGCCGGCCCGTTCCCGACTCAGGCCGCCGGGGCCCAGGGCAGATAGCCGCCGCTTGTGGGTCAGCTCCGCCAGAGGATTGGTCTGATCCATGAACTGGGAGAGCTGGCTGGAGCCGAAGAACTCTTTAATAGCCGCCACCAAGGGTTTGGGGTTGACCAAAGAGGCCGGGGTGAGGTTTTCCGACTCGGAGACCGTCATCCGTTCTCGGATGATCCGCTCCAGGCGATTTAGGCCCACCCGCACCTGGTTTTGCAGCAGCTCACCCACAGAACGCACGCGGCGATTGCCCAGGTGGTCGATGTCGTCCACATGGCCGATGTCGTACTCCAAGTTGATCAGGTAGTCGATGACGGCCAAGATGTCGGGGACGGTAAGCACCCGCACATTTTCCGCTACGTTGAGGTTTAACTTTTTGTTCAGCTTGTAGCGCCCTACCCGGCCCAGATCGTAGCGTTTGGGGTCGAAGAAGCGGGATTCCAGCAACTGCTGGCCACCCGATACGGTGGGGGGTTCCCCGGGCCGCAACTTGCGGTACAGCTCCATTAGGGCTTCTTCTTCGGTGTAGGGCCCCTCTTTCTCCATGGTTTTCTGGAAGAATTCGGGGTGGCGCAGGTTGTCGTAAATCTCGGAGTCGCTCAGGCCCAAGGCTTTCAGCAGAACTGCCGCCGAGAGCTTGCGGGTTTTGTCGATGCGCACCCACACCAGGCCGTTTTTGTCGGTCTCGAACTTCAGCCAGGCACCACGGTTGGGGATGAGGCTGGCGCTGTAGGTACGACGCCCGTTTTTGTCCAGCTCCGACTTGTAATAGACGCCGGGGCTGCGCACAATTTGGTTGACGATCACCCGCTCGGCGCCGTTGATGATGAAGGTGCCCCGATCCGTCATCAAGGGCAGTTCGCCGATGAAGACGTCCATGTCTTTGATCTCGCCGGTCTCTTTGTTGATCAGGCGAGTGGGCACCCGGATCTGCGCTTGATAGGTGGCATCCCGCCGCTTGGCCTCCTCGGGGTCGTAGCGGGGGCGGTTGATCTTGTACCCTTTGGAGGGATCCCCAGGGCGATATTCAGGCAGGAAGTGCAGCTCCAGCTTACCAGTGTAATCGATGATGGGGGAAAAGCTGAGAAGCTCCTCTTCAAACCCTTCTCGCAAAAACCACAAGAAACTCTCCCGCTGAATCTCCACCAGGTCAGGAAAGGTAGGAGCGACAGGGGATTGCACTGCTAATTGTGTCATGCGTTGCTCGGGAGGGGTCGCGCTGCAGTCAGGCCTTCCATTATAGAAACCCCGCCAACGATCGTCAACGAACGTTACAAAGGTCGAGGGACTGTCCGGATCCCGTGGGGGCGCACCTGGAAAATCTCGGCAAAACCGCTTGGGATCCCCTTTTGGCTGCCGGGGCAGGGGCGGTTTCCGCCATGCCTTAAGGATTGTTCACATCCATTCACACTCAAGCAGATTATTCTAATCTTTAACCGTTTTTGCGGATCATCCGCTGCTCCAGCTCGGATTTCTGGTCAACCTTGGGGATCGGAGGGGTGGCTCTGACAGGCTCAGCCGGTCGACAGAGTGGACTTGGCGCCGGTTTGCGTCGCTTTTGAGATGCACGCTGTTGATGCAGGCTGTGGCGGAGCCATCAACAACAATCATGAGAAGGGGTTAGGAATGGGTTTACAAAGCTTCTCAGGCTGGGGGAACCTCGGGATGGCTTGCGGGTGATCTGCGGGTGATCTAATGAAGCACAGTTTGTTGGCGAGGAGGGTTTTGTGAGTCAAAGTCAGAACAATCAGAATAAAAGAAGTGATCTGTATAACCGGGACCACAGCTTGTCGGCCCAGTTGCGGGAGGGCACCAAGCAGTCCCACACCATGGCCGAGAACATGGTGTTTATCAAGTGTTTCCTGAAGGGAGTGGTGGATAAGCGGGCCTACAGCCGCTACGTGGGCAATTTCTACTTTGTCTACAGTGCTCTGGAAGAGGGCTTTGCCCAACTGCGAGAGCACCCGCTGGTGGGCCGGTTCTACTACCCGGAGCTGTGGCGCAAGACCAGCCTGGAGAAGGACTTGAATTATTTTATCGGCCCCAATTGGCGCGCTGTGGTCAAGCCCTCCCCTGCCTGCCAGGTCTATGTCAACCGCATCCGAGAAGTGGTGGAAAAAGATCCACTTCTCCTGATCGCCCACGCCTATACCCGCTACATCGGTGACTTGTCGGGCGGTCAAATCCTCAAAAACATCGCCCGCCGGGCCATGGGCTTGCCGCCAGGGGAAGGAACAGCTTTTTACGATTTCGAGCAGATCCCCCACGAGGGCAAGTTCAAGCAGCGCTACCGTGCCCAGATGGATGCATTGGGGCTGGATCAAGCCACCATCGACCGCATTGTGGCAGAGGCCAATTATGCCTTCAAGCTGAACATGGACTTGTTTAGGGAGTTGGAGGGCAATTGGCTGTTGTCGATGGCCCGCTTGGCCTGGAATTCGCTGCTCAGCCAGTTTCAACGCAAGCCCACCCGTTCTGAGGCAGCCGCTCCCAGCTCCTAAAATCCGGATTCCAGAGGGCAGTGAGGCGATGGGTTCTGCTGCCTATCTCCCCTCTCCCTCTGGGAGAAGAGCCGGGGGTGAGGATCAGTCACATTCAAGAGTGTCGCGGGTGGCCCGACCGGTTACAGGGTTAACGCCGGTGGCCCGTTCGCAAAGGATGGAGAGGGCGTCTTGCCGTATCAACGCATTGGTGAAATCCGCCCCATCAATTTGGATCCCTTCGACTCGGGCCAGCCACATCATGCTGTCCTGCAGTTGCGCTTCTCGCAGATCCGCACCCTGTAAGTTGGCCATGTCCAAAGTGGCCCCCCGCAGGTCGGCCCCGCGCAAGTTGGCTTTGCTGAGATTGGCCCCGAATAGGTTTGCCCCTGCCGCCTTCACGTGGCTGAGATCGCTTTGGCGCAGGTTGGCCTTGAGAAACTTCCAGCCGCTCAGGTCTTGCCCTGCAAAGCTCACCCCCTGCAGATCTCGTTTGGTGTAGTCCTCTGCCTGGGCCGGGGATCCCAGCGGAGTAACCCCCAGGCAGAGTATCAGCCCGCAAAGCACCATCCCCCGCAGGAAACGGCTCAGCCAAGACCGCCTCGCCAGAACCGAAGCCAGCCAAGCAACAGACATCGCGGATCCCTCCCTCAAGGAAACCTCCATGGCTTGGGAATTGCTTCTGGTTTTATCTTACCGGATAGGGATCCCGCCGGCAGATTGGGCTATCATGAACTACCCCACCGCATAGGCGGATGGGGTTTCTGATGCCCCATTCGCTTGACGGCAGGATTTTAGTCTCTTCCT
>NZ_JANSIG010000031.1:0-29034 GCF_047461975.1 Synechococcus sp. R55.3
GCTTTTGGGGGCTGCTGTAAACCAGCCTAGAGGTCAAGCCTACGGCTCGCTTCGCGAACGTGGTTGGCTTGCCAACTGCAGGGCTACCGTTCGCGCCAGCGGGCCGGAGGCCTTAAGCCCGCCCCGTACTGCGAAGCAGTCAGGGTCGGGTAGTTTACATGAAGCTTACAGCCGGGATCCCCATGGGAGATATGGGATCCGGTTTGATCAAAATTGTAAAGTTTTGTGCGCAATCTGCCGGGGCGAGCAATCACCACCCTGGTTCTGCCAGCGCAAGATTTTATAGTGTTGATCCCTACCTTTTCCCCGCAAGGGGAAGATGGTGAATGGGGTGACAGGCTGGGAACTGTCCTAGCGACACCTGGGGAGAGAGGCTGGGTTTAATAGACTGTAAACGTAATTTACGGTACAGATCTATGACAACTGCTGCCGCTTCTGCTACTCCCACTGCCCCTGAGACGACGCTGCTGAACGTTTGGCAAGTGCTGGCGGAAGAGTTTGCCGGTCAGGTTGCCCTACGGGATCCCCACGCGCAGCCAGTTTTCGAGATGTCTTATGGAGAGCTGTTTCGCCGCATTCAAACCCTGGCGGCTGGCCTGCAGGCTTTGGGCATTTGCCCGGGGGATCGGGTGGCCATTTTTGCCGATAACTCCCCCCGCTGGCTGATGGCCGATCTGGCCACGATGTTCACGGGAGCTGTGAATGTGCCCCGCAGCGCTGTGGCGGATCCCAGTGAGCTGGGCTACATCTTGCGCCACTCCGGTAGCACGGCCCTGATTGCTCAGGATCTGAAGACTCTGAGGCGGATCCGGCCGGATGTGCAGGAGCTGGGCCTGGAACGGCTGCTGTTGCTTTCCGATGAGCAGGAAGCAGGGGTGCTGAACTTTTCCCAATGGCTGCAAAAGGGTCGGGAACACACCTACCAACCCCCAAAGCTGGAGCGATCCCAACTGGCCACCATCATCTACACCTCCGGCACCTCCGGTCGGCCCAAGGGGGTGATGCTCAGCCACGGCAACCTGATGCACCAGGTGGAGAACTTGGGCGTGGTCGTACAGCCACAACCGGGGAATAAGGTGTTGACCATTCTGCCCACTTGGCACTCTTATGAGCGGGCTTGCGAGTATTTTCTCCTCAGCCGCGCCTGCATGCTGGTCTATACCAGCCCTCGCTTTATCAAACAAGATTTCCAACAGGAGCACCCCCATTTTCTGGTGGCAGTGCCGCGGATTTGGGAAACCGTTTATGAAGGGATCCAACGGCAATTCAAAGAGAAAAGCCCCCTGATGCAGCGGCTGATCCGCGCTCTGATGGCCGTGAGTGAGAGCCATGTGCTCTCTGGACGGATAGCTCGCAACCAGTCGATTTTGCATTACGGAGTCAGCCCCTGGGTGCGCCTGCAGGCTCGCCTGCAACATTGGCTGCTCTG
Source organism: Synechococcus sp. R55.3 (assembly GCF_047461975.1). Lineage (NCBI taxonomy): Bacteria > Bacillati > Cyanobacteriota > Cyanophyceae > Synechococcales > Synechococcaceae > Synechococcus > Synechococcus sp. R55.3. Next base: position 1,430 of record NZ_JANSIG010000031.1, read on the forward strand.
GCCCCTGCACCGATTGGCCGATGTGCTGATCTACCGCAAGGTACGACGGGCGTTGGGCCCCAATTTTCAACATGCCATCAGCGGCGGTGGATCCCTGCCTGCCTACTTGGATCTGTTCTACGAGGTGGTGGGCATTTCCATCTTGAATGGCTACGGCCTCACCGAAACTTCGCCGGTGTTGTGCGCGCGGCGTCCAGACAACAATGTGCGCGGTACGGCTGGCCCCCCTCTGCCGGGGACGGAGTTTCGCATTGTGGATCCTGAAACTCGACAGCCGCTGCCCCCTGGAGAAAAAGGACTAATCCTGGCCCGTGGCCCGCAGGTGATGATGGGCTACTACAACAACCCGGAAGCCACTGCCAAGGTGCTCAGCTCCGACGGCTGGTTTGAAACCGGGGATCTGGGCTGGCTCACCCCCGACGGGCAACTGGTGATCACCGGCAGAGCCAAGGATGTCATTGTCCTACTCAATGGGGAGAACATCGAGCCCCAGCCGCTGGAAGATGCTTGTCTGCAGTCTCCTTACATCAGTCAGATCGTGATCGTCGGGCAAGACCAAAAGAAATTGGCTGCCCTCATCTACCCCAACCTCGATGCCCTCAAAGCCTGGGCTGCCGAGCAAGGGATCCCGGCTGAGGATGCCGAGCTGCTGGCCCAGCCCCAGACCCGCACCTTGATTTTGCAGGAGGTGCGCCGCCGCATCCAAGAACGCCCTAGCTACCGGCCCGACGAGCAGGTCAGCGACTTTCGCTTCTTGCCGGAGCCGCTGAGCGTGGAAAACGGCCTTATGACCCAGACCCTGAAGATCAAGCGCAACCCGGTGGCTGAGCGCTATGCCCATCTGATCCAAGAGATGTATCCGGCTTGAGGTGCAGGCCCACCTAAGTTTGGGATCCCCGTTGTTGCTCCAAGTAGCGCCGGAATTGCTCCGGTGGAATGGCCCCTCGGTAGGCCCCACAGTAGTAGAGGGTGAGCACTGCCTTGTAGGCCCAGTCAGTTGGCACCACATCCGGGAAGGGGCTGGGCAAAGTATCTGCTTGGTTGTTGGCGCAGGCTTGCAAAATTTGCTCTGTGGTGAGCTGTTCTGCCAAGTCTGGAGGGAGTTCCCGCAGGTTGGCCTGGGCCAAAGCCGCTCCGGCCAAGCTCAAGCTGGAGAGGGCCGCTGTCCAAAAGACAGGAGTGAAGAGGTGTTGCAAGTTCATGGCTTTCAAAGGAAGGGTTGGCAAGTCCTCTCTCTAGGGTAGTACGAGCTAAGAGAGCGTCTGGATGTAGACAAACTTCCTCGGATCTGGGACTAAGATGCAGAGGAATCAAGGGAGCAGAAGAGGGCGGGATCGCCAGCCGCTAATTGTCTCGCCGCATGGCCATGTAAGGCTGAGAGCACGATAGGTCAGAGCCGATGAGTTTATCCCAGGGGCCGAGTTTTGATGGAATGGATCCCCCGGATCCGAAGCTGATCGATGCCTGTGTGCATTGCGGGTTTTGCCTGACCACCTGCCCCAGCTACCGTGTAATCGGCAAAGAGACGGACTCGCCGCGGGGGCGCATCTATCAGATGGAGGCTCTCAACCAAGGTCAAATCTCCCTCTCGGCGGCTACGGTTTCCCACTTCGACAGTTGTTTGGGCTGTTTGGCCTGTGTTACGGCCTGTCCATCGGGGGTGCAATATGACCGCTTAATTGCCGCCACCCGCCCGCAAATCGAACGCAACTACCCACGTAGCCTTTGGGATCGGCTTTACCGCCAGTTCATCTTCTCGGTGTTTCCTTACCCGACACGGCTGCGACCGCTGCTGTGGCCTCTCTGGCTGTACCAAAAAATGGGGATCGGCACCTGGATCCGAAAAGGGCTGGAAAAGGTCTCCCCGCGTTTGGCAGCTATGGAATCCCTGATGCCCCCCCTGGAGGTGGAGCAACTGCTGCCCAAGCGTTACCCTGAGCGGATCCCGGCGGTGGGAGAACGCCGTTTTCGAGTGGGACTCATTTTGGGCTGCGTGCAGCGCCTGTTTGCCCCGCAGGTGAATGAGGCCAGCATTCGCGTCTTGACCCACAACGGCTGTGAGGTGGTGATCCCGCCTGTCCAGGGCTGTTGTGCGGCCTTGCCCCACCATCAAGGGCAACTGCGCCAGGCGGAAACCCTGGCCCGCCAGATGATCGATGCCTTTGCCAATTGTGAGTTAGATGCCATTCTGATCACCGCTTCCGGCTGCGGACATACCCTGAAAGACTATGGCCACCTATTGGCCAGGGATCCCGACTACAAAGAGAAGGCAGCCCGATTTGCCGCCCAGGTCAAGGACATTCAGGAGTTTCTCGCTCAGGTGGGGTTAACGGCTCCTCTACATCCGCTGCAGCCGGAACCCCTGGTGCTGGTCTACCAGGATGCCTGTCACATGCTGCATGGGCAGCGGCTCAGCCAGGAACCCCGACACCTGCTGCGGCAAATCCCAGGGCTGGAGCTGCGGGATCCCGTCGATGCCGCCCTCTGCTGTGGTAGCTCCGGCGTCTATAACCTGTTGCAACCCCAGGTGGCGGACGAGCTGGGAGCCCAGAAGGTGACGAACTTGCTTAACACCGGTGCTCAGGGGATTGTCTCTGCCAATATCGGCTGCCGCCTACAAATCCAGAAACATCTGCGCCTACAGGGCAAAGCCGGGATCCCCATCTATCACCCGATGGAATTGTTGGATCGCGCCCTCGCCGCTCTGCGACGCTTTCCCGAACAAGCTACAGGGACTTCTTCGGGTCAGGCAGAGGTAGCCGAGGCAACCGGTTGAGTGGATCCTGGATTTCCGGTCGCGCTGGCGTAACCTGGCGCAACATAGCCTCCCACCCCACTTCTCTCCCCCATCGCCGATGGGCTATTCCATCAACAGGCCCAAGTCCAGGTGAGGCTGCCACAGATCGGCCAGGCGCTCCAGCAATTGCTCCCGCTGCTGAGCATAGTGGCCCTCCAGATCCGGCAAGGGATCCCAGCCTTTTTGTCGGCGCAGCCAGTTCAGCCATTGTCGCCGCCACAGGTGGTTGTCAAACAGGCCATGCAGATAGCTGCCCCAAATCCGACCCGTGGGATCCCGCCAGCCCAGGTTCTCCCGGTCGAACACCGGCAGACAGCCAGAGGGATCCGCCTGGGTGGATCCCTGATGAATTTCGTACCCCTGAATGGGGGCCAGGGCAGGCCATCGGCTTTGGGTCTGCACCTGCTGGGTGACCTTGGTGGGTTGTAAAACGGTGGTCAAAGGGAGAAAGCCCAGCCCTGGGTAGGTGCCGGCGATCCCCTCCCAGCCTTCGGGATCGGCGATGGTCTCTCCCAACATTTGCAGCCCACCGCAAATGCCGATGATATGGCCGGAGTATTGGCGCAGTTGATCGGCCAGGCCGGTCTTTTGCAACGCGAACAGATCGTTGAGGGTGGTTTTGCTGCCGGGCAGGATGACCACATCCGGGGATCCCAAACTTTGGCCAAGGTGAACCCAGCGCAGATGGACGGTGGGCTCCGCCAACAAGGGGTCAAAATCCGAGAAATTGGCCACCTGGGGCAAACGCACCACAGCAATCTCCAGGCGCCCTTCCCTCAGGGCTTGGCGACCGGCCCGGTCGCGGCGATCTTCCCAAAGCAGGGGGTTGGCTGCAATTCCCATCGAATCCTCTTGGGGCAGAACCCAGTCCACCCAAGGCAAGACCCCGACAACTGGGATCCCGGTGTAGTTTTCCAGCCAATCCAGGCCGGGCTGCAACAGTTCCCGCGAGCCCCGAAACTTGTTGATGACAATGCCCCGGATCAAGGCCCGCTCTTCAGGTTCCAGCAGTTGGAGCGTGCCCACCACATGGGCCAGCGCCCCACCTCGGTCGATGTCTGCCACCAGCCAAGTGGGGGATCCCAAATGCAAGGCAACCCGCATATTTGCCAAGTCCCGATGTTTGAGGTTCACCTCTGCTGGGCTACCTGCCCCCTCGCAAAGGATCCAGTCGTACTGCTGTTGTAGGCGAGCAAGGGCTTCTTTGACCGCTTGCCAGGCCGGCGCAAACCAGCGCTCGTAATACTCTCCGGCGCGGTAGGTGCCCACCGCTACTCCGTTCAAGACGATCTGGGAAGTCAGGTTGCCCTGGGGCTTCAGAAGGATTGGGTTCATCTCCACCGCAGGGGGAATCCCGGCAGCCCAAGCTTGCAGAGCCTGCGCGTAGGCGATCTCTTTGCCCTCTGGGGTGACATAGGCGTTGAGGGACATGTTCTGAGCTTTGAAAGGGGCAACCCTTTTTCCCGCTTTCTTGAGAATGCGACAAAGGGCTGTTACCAGCAGGGTTTTGCCCACGTGGGAAGAAGTTCCCACCACCATCAAGGATCGACCTGAACAGCTCACCCCGGATCCCTCGCCCTTGGTTTCTGGTTGTTGCCATTCTCCCCGCGGCCAGCGTCGCCAAGCCAGGGCCTCCGTTGGCAAAAGCGACTCTGCAATCCCCTAGTTAACCGCCCTGCTGATGCCCAGAGCCGCACCCTCCGGTCTGCACGGGATCCCAGGGGCTTGCGCTTTGTGCTTTCGACAGGATTTTGAGCTGGGGCAGATGGATTCGAACCACCGAATGGCGGGACCAAAACCCGCTGCCTTACCGCTTGGCGATGCCCCAATTCACATTGCTTAACCAGCTTAATTAATCTAGCGATGCAGCTTCGGGTCTGTCAACAGTTGCAGTGAGCTCCTATGCGTGGGGAAGCTGAAGCTCTTCGCCAAGGTCAGGGCCAATGTCAAGAGGAGTCACGGGGAGAGTGCGGGCTACCTCAAAGAAATAGGCGCGGATCTCCGGCCCGAAATAGATGACATCTCCGCTCCTCAGGTAGTGAGTAGCCACCCGCGTGCCGTTGACAAACACCCCATTGGTACTGGACTGGCCCTTGCGGTTGCCGTCGATCAGGCAATAGGTAAACCCTGTCCGGTTGGACTTGGTGGGCACCCGCACCAGGTAAGCATGGCGACGCGAGACAAACCGATTGACGATCTGGATGGCGTTGGAGGGATCCCGTCCAAGCGTATAGATACTCTCCCGCAGGATGTAGCTGCAGGGCCGGACAGGATGGCAGATGGACAGGGTGAACTCCGGATGGGACACCGGCCGTTCAGGGACTTGATCGAACAAATCCGCCGGCAGATCAAAGCCCTGGCTGGGAAGAGGACTTTTCCCGCCAACCTCTGTGATGGAGGTGAAAAAATCGTCGTAGCTATGTGGCAAAGGTCTTCCCCCCTCAACGCTCAACGCCATTTACAGCAGCTTGGCTTTCCAAATTCAAAGTCTTATCTATAGTTCCCCAAAACCCTACTGCTTTCAAAGGAACTCTGGTCTTGGCGGGCTGCCGGAAAACCCACAAGCCCCAGTGTACTGTACTATACACCATAGGCAGCCTTGGAGATACCCCCTTTCCCCGGAAACTGGGCTTGGGCTCAGGTTGGGCCTATTTTGGCTTTCAGGGATCCCTTGGGAGCCACAGCCTCAGGCGGGCTATTCTGAGTAGCAGGTTTTTAACCTTGAGGTGAGGGTGTGACGGAGGCCCTGCTGCGTCGGTTGGATGTGGCCACAGAAGCTGCCCTGGAGGCAGGAGCTTTGCTGCGCAGTTATGTGGGGGGCACCCTTGCCATTGAGGAGAAACGTCCGGGCGACTTGGTGACTGCGGCGGATCGCGCTTCCGAGGATCTCATCTTGAAAATCTTGAGGCGGCACTTCCCCGAAGATGTCATCTTGACCGAGGAATCAGGCCAGCAGGGATCTCCGGAGGGCGCCTACGCTTGGATGATCGATCCCCTGGATGGCACCACCAACTTTGCCCACGGTTACCCTTTCGCTGCCGTCTCCATTGGTTTGCTGCAGGGGCGGGAGCCAGTTTTGGGGGTTGTTTGTGATGTTTTTCGCGGGGATCTGTTTCGCGCCGTCCAAGGGATGGGGGCTACCCGCAACCGCCAACCCATTCGAGTCTCCACAACGGCTGAATTGTCTCGGAGCTTGCTGGTGACCGGCTTTGCCTATGATCGTCGCGAAACCCCTGACAACAACTACGCCGAGTTTTGCCACTTTACCCATCTCACCCAAGGAGTGCGGCGGGGCGGATCTGCAGCTCTGGATTTGGCCTATGTGGCCACCGGCCAGTTGGATGGCTACTGGGAGCGGGGCCTCTCCCCTTGGGACATTGCCGCAGGGATCGTTCTGGTGCGGGAGGCAGGCGGCAAGGTGACCGCTTATGATGGCAGCCCGGTGGACGTTTACAGTGGCCGACTGTTGGCCAGCAATGGCTGGTTACACGCTGCTCTGCAAGAAGAACTGGCCCAGGTGCGGCCTTTGCCGGTCTCCTTTCCCATGCGGCGGGATCCCCACCCAACCTAGAAAAACCGGGAAAGCTTGCCGGTTGAACGAGTTGAATTCGAGACAGAAGTAGTTGAAGAATAATCAAGAAGACTACAAAACATCCGTGTCGGGCAGGGTAGGTAGAAGATTGGTTAGCAAGCTCCACAGAAAACAGCGACATTGCTGCCGGGCGGCACAGTTCGGCCTGGCCCTCATCTTGGGAGCAATGGCCCTTGGGGTCGCCACTGCTGGCCCCGGCTACCCTCAGCCGGAACAAGGGAAGGTTGCCCCCACCGAGCGGGCACAGCCCCTCGATTCCCGTTGGGCCGAGATCCAGGCCCGGGGGCGCATTCGGGTTGGCTTGGATCCCAGTCTGGGGCCGGCCTATCTCTATACCGACTTGGAGCGACAAACCTACGCCGGCTTCGAGTGGGATATCCTGGAGGCGCTTGCCCAAACCCTTCAGGTGCAGGTGGATCCCATCTATGTGGCCTGGAGCGAACAGTTGGCGGCTCTGCAAGCGGATGAGGTGGACTTGATCTGGGGGGCGCGGGAAGCGCTGGGCTTGGATCCGGAGCAGTTTCTGGCCACCCGGCCCTACTATCTCAGCCCGCAGCGCTTGGTGGTACGGGATCCCTTCCCCACCTCTGGGCCAGAGGAACCGGCCATCGAGACACTGTCGCAATTATTTGGCCGCAAAGTGGGCATTGTAGTTAACAGTACGGGGGCAGCCCTGCTGGAGGCGTACAACGAGAGGAGAGGCAACGCCATTCGTCTCTTTGCCACCAGTAACCCTGAGCGCTTGTTTGCTCAGCTACAGGCTGGCCAGTTGGATGCTGTGCTGGTCGATCAGCCCGTTGCCGCCCTGAACCTGCGCCAAGCCGGATCCCGACTGCGCCTGGTGGGGCCGCCCTTGTTCCCCATGCCTCTGGTGGGAGTGGTATCCTCTCAGCATCCTTCCCTCAAGGAAGCTGTGGATGGGGCGATCGTGATCCTGACCGAAAACGGAACCTTGCAGCAAATCTTGGAGAAGTGGCAACTATGGGATCCAACTCTAATGTCCCCCGCCTCAACCGAGGACTAGCCCGCTACGAGACTGACCATTTCGCCATCTTAGGCGTGCCCCTTACCGCCGACTCCAAGGGGATCCGGCGCGGCTACCTGCAGGCGGCCAAGGCCCTCCACCCGGATCGGTTTGTGGGGGATCCCGAAGGTGCAGAGCGCGCCAACATCCTCTTTGCCAAGCTGGTCAACCCGGCCAACGAAGTGCTGACCAAAGAGCGGGAGCGAGGGGAATATGAAACGGTGCTCAAAATGCGGATCAAACGCCTTTTGGAGACGCCCCCCCCGGATCTTTGGCCCTCTGGGGAAGCCGTCAAGGGCTTGGCCGAGCACCCCCATTGGCAGGAAGAGTATGTCAGACGGGTGGAGAAGCTGGCCAAAGAGCAATACAGCTCCATGGAAACCCTGCTCGAGAAAACCGAGCAGTTGAGCGAGCTGAACCTGGCCTATTTGTTGCTCAAAGCCGGCTACCAAGGGATCCCAACCCCTTCCCCCAGCCATACCACTGTGGGTGGGATCCCAGCCTCCCCCGTCGTTGCTCCGCCCAGCCGTCCCCCTGTTCAGCCCGTTCCCACCCCACCTCCGGCTCCCAAGCTCAGCCCTGCGGAAACCCGCTTTATCCAAGCCTTGGACATGATCGAGCGCAAGCAATACCGGGATGCAGTGCAATATCTGAACTTCGCCATCAGCGCTGAGCCCAACGTGGCCCGCTACTACCTGCACCGGGGCATTGCTCACCTGAAGCAGGGGAATGCTGGCATGGCCAAAGCAGACTTTATGCAAGCCAGTCGCCTAGAACCTGCCAACGCCGAGTTGATGGCAGAAGTGCGCCGTTGGATGCAGCAAGTCACCACTCAACAGCCCGTTCCCGTCCCCAAGGACTCCGTCCCGCCAACGCGAGTGGCCAGCCGTCAAACGTCACAGGCTCAGAAAGTGGTGCCGCCTCCCCGCAAAGAAGACAACGGCGGGTTCTTGAGCCGCCTCTTCGGCAAGAAAAAGTAGGCAGACAGAGACCCCCTTAACGCGCTCCTCCCAGCACCAGCAGCGTGACCAGGGATCCCGTATTCCAGAGGCTGTGCAGTAGGATGGGAGCCAGCAGGTTGCGGCTGTGGCTGTACACCACCCCCAGCACCACCCCCAGCATGGTCAAAGGCAGCAGATCGGAAAGGTTGAGGTGGGCAAGGGCAAAGGTGAAGGCGCTAAGCCCAATGGCGGCCCCCATAGGCAGGTAGCGGCTTAGAGTAGGCAGCCAAAAGCCCCGGAACAGCACCTCCTCAAAAACAGGGGCACAGACAGACACCACGGCCAAAAACACCAACCGCGCCCCCCAACCATGGCTATCCAGCAGCAGGGGCAAAATGGGATTCCCACCCCCCGCCTGCGGTAGCAGCAATTGCGAGAGTGCCGCTGCCAGCACCACCAAAGGCAAGGCCACCCAGTAGCCACACAAGCCCCACAGCAGCCAAGGACCCCACAACCGCACCTGCAGCACCCTCTGCCAGCCGGGGTAGGTGTGCAAGAGACGGTACAACAACCCCGCCCCCAGCACAGCGCCGGAGTTGTAGGTGAGAAACAGGGCTACCGCCTGCTGCCAAGGGCTGAGCTGCCGTGCCCCCAGGCCGAGGATGATGATGTAAAGTCGAGGCACCAAAGCGTTGAGGGCGATAAACCCCAAAAACCAGCCGGTCAACACCGCTTGCGCCCCGATCCCCGGCCAAGGCACTTCCCAAGCAGGGCCCAGGAGCGGACGTTTGCGCCAAAGGCTCCAGCCCAGCCAGCCCAACAAGAGCATCAACCCCAGCAGCGCCCCCAGCACGGGAATCCCACCCACCACCGCCAGTCGAAACAGAGCCGCCAAGGCCAATTTTTCCTGCTGTTGGTTGAGGGCATTCAGGCTATCGCTGCGCTGCTGCAGTCGGTAAAGCTGTTGCAGGGCCACCGCCTCAAACCAGCCATCCAGATGATTGCGGATCTGCACTTCCGCTTCTGGCCAGATGCGCCGCGGTGTTCCCCACAGCCCTTGCAAAACCCGCGCTGCCCCCTTTTGGCTCGATTCCAGCTCCACGGGACGTTCCAGGTCGATGATCTGCTGCCATTGCTGCTGAGCGGCCTCCAGATCTTCTTGGTAGGCATAGAGCAAGCCAAGGCGCAGCCACAGTGCATCCAGCTCCGTCTGCAAATCTTGCATGGAGGCCAAAAGGGCGGGATCCACCTCTGGAGATTGGGCCAGTTCTGGGCTGGCCGCCTCAGATTCGCCAGCAGGAGTTAAACGGGCCAGCCGTTTCAAACGTTTCAGGCGTTCGGTGTAGTTATCGGCGGTCTGCTGATAGCGATTTTGGGCCACCTTGAACACATCCTGGCCCAAAAGCGCCCGTGCCAGATCCTGATAGCGGGGATCATCGAGGGTGCGGGAAGCTTGCAGGGCGAGATCGGTTTGCAACAAATCCAACTGCGTTTGGGGCGGCGGCTGGAACCAACTGCTGGAAAGAGAAAGCCCGACAATCACAATGGCCAATAGGCTCAGCAGGTTGAGGATCCCACGGCGAACAGAAAACCAAGCAGAGGAGGGGTCGGCAGAGGCCGTGGTTTCAGAGTGAGACATTGCGGCGACGGATCCAACTCAAGCGGGTTATATCCTATCTTCTGTATTGTCTTGGCGGAATGGAGTTGTTATTACTGCATTACGGATTTGTCCTGTTGTCACCGTCGCTCCAGCCAATAGCGATAGATGGGCAGGCCCAGTTGTAGGCAGTGCCACTCCCGCTCCGTGGGGATGCCGAGGGGATTGGAGTCCAAAGGCCCCTGGTGGGGATCCCAAAATTGCGGATGATCCAAAAATCGAGCTGCCATTTCTTCGGCCACCTCTTGGATATCCGATTGCAGGAAGACGGGGCTGCCCGGTCGCAGCAGCAGAGCCAGATCCGCCACCAGTTGGGGCTGGACGATCCGCCGTTTGTGATGGCGCTTTTTGAACCAGGGATCCGGAAATAGGATGGTCACCCGGCTGAGATCCCCCGGCGCAAACAGATGCCGCAAAGAGACATTGATGTTGGCAAACAGAAAATGGACGTTATCCAGCCCCAGCTCATCCCGCCAGGCATTGGCCCGCTCCACCAGCGCCTGCCGAATCTCTACCCCTAGGAAGTTCCAGTCGGGCTGCTCCTGAGCGAGGCGCAGCAGAAATCGTCCGCTCCCTGTGCCGATATCCAGATGAAAGGGCTGCCCCAGCCGCCGGTATACCCGTTCCCAATGGGGTGGGGGGGCGGGCTGCTGATACTGTGCCTGCAGGGGATTGACGTGCTGCCGTACCCGGTGACTGAGGCCCCTCTGCAATGGGATCCCTGACCAGGGCTGGGGAAGGGCGTGTTCTTTCTGCTGCAAGTCTGGTTTCATAGAACACCTCCTGCTGCAAGCACGCGAACCCAACTGAGGGTATCCCGGCTACCACTGGATATCCTCAATGATTCGCCGCAGGATGTGGGCAGAGTGGTGCAGTTGTTGTTGCTCGATCTCGGTGAGGGACATAGCCAGCGTGCGTTCCACCCCCTGCCGCCCGACCACTCTGGGCAAGCTGAGACAGACCTCTGGCAGATCGTACTCCCCTTGGGTGAGGCTGCTCACGGTTAAAACGCGGTGTTGATCCCGCAGCAGGGCTTGGACAATTTGCGTCACCCCCAACCCGATGGCGTAGCTGGTGGCCCCTTTGCGACGGATGATCTCGTAGGCAGCGTTGCGCACCTGCTCGAAGATATCCCCCAAATAGGCGGGATCCCAGTCCGGCGAGAGTTCCCCAATCGGGGTGCCGGCGATGTTCACCTTGCTCCAAACGGCCACCTCGCTATCTCCATGTTCGCCGATGATGTAGGCGTGCAGGCTACGGGGATCCACCCCCAGGCGCTCCGCCAAAAGATAGCGAAAGCGGGCTGTGTCCAAAACCGTCCCCGACCCAATTACCTGCCCTGCCGGCAACCCCGACAACTTCAGGGAAACGTAAGTCATGATGTCAACGGGATTGCTCACCACCAAAAGGAGTGTGTCAGGGCAATGCGCCATCAAGGCCGGGATCAAGCCTTTGAAGATCTCGACGTTGCGCTGCACCAAATCCAAACGGGTTTCTCCAGGCCGCTGCTTAGCCCCTGCCGTCAAAATCACCACGTCTGATCCGGCACAATCCGCCAGCTCCCCTGCCCGTATCCGTGTCGGCTCCACAAAGGGGATCCCGTGCACCAAATCCATCACTTCCCCTTCCAACTTGTCGCGGGCGATGTCGTGGATCACCAGCTCATCCAGGGTATTTTGGATCACCATCGCGTAGGCACAGGCCATGCCCACCTGCCCAGCTCCGATGATGGATCCCTTCAAAAGGCGGCGAGAAGTCAGCCCCTCGACCTGCTGCTGGGAGCGCTGCTTGGGTTGGTGCTTAGAAACAGTCATGGCTGCAGCCGCTACTCTTCGTTCTCCAGCTTAAGCCTGCCTAGAGGAAGAAAAAAACAGGCTACCGCTCTCCAGAAGAACTGGAAAGGCGAGAAGAGGCAGGATCGGTTGCCGCAGCGGACTGGATCCATCTGAAACAATAAAAACAATAAATAGCCCTCTAACCTTCAACAGTCCTCAACCCGGCTGCTGGGTTAGCCGCTGCCAAAGCTCGAGGGGAATGCGCTCGTGAGGACACTTCAGGGACTGAATCTGAGCCAAATCTTCCGGAAAGTAATGCAAGGCTACCCGCGCTGCCGGATCCAAAAGGCTGCGCCGTCGTCGGTTACATTGCTCCGCTTCTCCCAGAAACACGTCCAGCCAGCCATCTCGCTCTTGGTAGCGAATCCTCAAAGCAGAGAGAGAAGGCAGAGCAGAGGAAACTTCTTTGCGGTAGAGCCGAAAGCCCTGCTCCAGACTCCAGCCCAACCACCACTGAGGCGCCAATTGCCCCAACTGCCTACACCACACCCCCGCCTGAACCTGTTGCCATGCCATGCTTGCCACTCCGCAGCTTGTTCTCCTGAGAAGACTTAACTGCAAATCTTTAGCAATTGCTACTTGGGTAAGCACTCTACCAGACTCCTCAAGCTTAATGCAAGTCTTTATCAAAGAGGATCCCTACTTTGCCGGCACGCTATTGAAAGCTAATCTCAATAGAGCTATGCTGTTACTCGGTTGAGTGGTGGAGTTGTATCCATCAGTCTTCCTCTCTTGCCTTGGATGCATCGGGGATCCCACGCCCGCGGAATTAGCCATCCTGGGTCTGGCAGGGATCCCTTTTCCAGGGCTAGCTGAGGTTCTTTCTAATGAGAGCAGTTCTAACTAATAGGAGCCTGGTTCCTTCCCAAGCGTGTCGATGTACGGGTAGAACAAGTTCGGGAGCCAGAAGCGGTTTAACCTTGAAAACGGCGACGCATAGCCCTTCACGTCGGCAGGACAGGCTTTTTAATAATTCTTTTAATTAACCTCAAGAGTTGCTTCAAAGAATATCCCCTCCGGAGCACCCAAAAGCCCGTGCCAGCCCGGGGATCTTTTGTATCGAGAGACACACAAACTCCCCCAACAATTCCATAGGATGACCGTAGAATGGCAGAGACAGCGTGAATTCATAGCTGTTTTTTTCGGCTTGCCCTCCCCGTTGCCCGAGCGTCTACTGGGTGTTCCTAGCCTATGGTTGAAAGGGGGACTGCTGGGCCAGACCAGGCTGGCAGCGTTTATGATGCGCTGACGCGGGCTGATCTGTGGAATCCCCAAGTCATGTACCGTGGGCGCCCGGTGCAAACTCGGGGGCGGGCTGTGCTGCGCACCATGTTCGAGAGTGTCAGCGATGGGTTGTTTGTCCTCGAGTACCTGCCCCCGGAGCCAGAACAAGGCTCGCCCCAGCCGCGCTATCGGTTTTTGGTGGGTAACCCGGCCTTTCGCAGGATGTTTTTTCTCTCCTCTCGACCTATCGAGGGAGAAGAGCTCCAGAGGTGTCTGCCCCCTTCTATAGCAGCGCAGATTCAACTGCACACCGAGCGCTGCCTCACCCATCGCCGGCAAGTGAGCTTCGAGCTGAGCTTAACTGCCTCTGCCGCTCCCGACCCAGCGCCGAGCCACATTCTGATCGTCACCCTTTCTCCGGTTGCCGAGGAGAACAAGCCGATCAGCCGAATTGTCGGCTCCTGTCAGGACATTACAGCACGCAAACAGGTGGAGTGGCAGCTACAGCGCAGCCAACAGCAACTGTTGAAGCACAACCGGGCTCTGAGGGAGCTCACCCGGCACAAGGCCCTCAGCCAAGGAGACCTACAGGCTGCTCTGCGGCAGATTTGTACCACAGCCGCCCATACCCTGCAGGTGGCACGGGTGGGGGTCTGGCTCTACACGCCGGAGCGCTGCAGTATTCGCTGCATCAATCAGTTTGAAATTACCCCGGACAACCCCAAGGGATCCCATACTCAAGGGGCGGAGATCTGGGCCAAAGACTATCCCCGTTATTTTCAAGCCCTAGAGCAAGAGCGCACCATTGCTGCCGACCAAGTGGTGGCGGATCCCCGCACCGCCGAGTTCGGCAATTCCTACCTGACAGCAATGGGAGTGGTCTCGATGCTGGATGCCCCCATTCGACTGGAAGGACGGATGGTGGGTGTTCTCTGCCACGAGCACATTGGCTCCCCTCGCCACTGGACCTTAGAAGAGCAAAACTTCGCCGGATCCCTGGCGGATTTGGTGTCTCTGGCCCTCGAGATCTCGGAGCGCCGGCAAGTGGAAGAGGAGCTGCGCCAGGCTGAGGAGCGCTATCGCAATTTTTTCGAGAATGCGGTAGAGGGCATTTTTTTCACCGATGCGGCAGGTCGGTATCTCTCCGCCAACCCGATGCTGGCCCAAATCTGCGGCTACAGCTCCCCCGAAGAATTGATGCGCGAAGCGAAAGAGGCGGGCAAGCGGCAGCTCTATGTGGATCCCAGCCAGTGGGAGGAATTTGTGCGGCTATTGCAGGAGCAGGGATCCGTGCGCGGTTTTGAGTATCGGCTGCGGCGGCGGGATGGCTCGATCATCTGGGTCCGAGAAAAGGCCCGTTTGGTTAAAGATAAAGCCGGAAACATCCTCGGCTATGAAGGCATCTGCGAAGACATCACCGCCCAAAAGCAGAGCTTAGCCTACATGGAGTTTCGCGCTCATCATGATGCCCTGACAGGTTTGGTGAACCGCGAATCCTTTCGGGAGCGGCTGCAGCAGGCCCTGCAGCAATACTACAGTGAATCTCTGGCCCTCTTCTTTGTGGATTTGGATCACTTCAAAGACATCAACGATACCTTCGGCCACGGTGTCGGCGATGCCCTGTTGCAGGGGGTAGCTGAACGGTTAACCAAGTGCGTTCGCCCTGGAGATATCGTCGCCCGCTGGGGAGGGGATGAGTTCACCCTGCTGCTGCCCCGAATTGGCAGCCCCACAGTGGCAGCGCGTCTGGCTCAGCGGATTGTCGATGCCTTTCAAACTCCCTTCTCCTGCGAGGGCCATTCCCTTTCCGTGACCTGCAGCATTGGCGTCGCCCTCTACCCCCAAGACGGCGTGGAGGCATCTACCCTTTTGCACCATGCCGACTTGGCCCTCTACCAGGTCAAAGAAAAGGGTCGCAGCGGCTTTCAGCTCTATCGGCCAGTTTCAGGGATCCCGGCAGCAGTCCGCAACACTATCCTGTAAGCTGGTTGGGTCAGAGGCCCTTCTGGTTTGTGATTTGTGCATCCGGGTCGTAGCTATCGCCGTCTCATTCCCTTCATTCGGCCCCATCTGTGGATGTTGTTGCTGGGGCTAACCTGTACCCTTGGCTTTGTGCTAACCATGCCCGCCCTCGCCTACTTGATCGAGTGGGTGGCCCGCTCCATTGGTGCCGGGGATCTGGGGCAATTGCGGATGCTGGCCTTGATTGGGGTGGTGTTTTTCTTGGTGCGCGGCGCTTTTCAGTATGGCCAAGACACCCTGATGGCGAGGGCCTCCTTGCAAATGGTTTTGGAATTGCGCCAACAGATTTATGCCCACCTGCAGGCACTGGATGTGGACTATTTTTCCGGCAGCCGCACTGGCGATCTGGTCTATCGCCTCACGGGGGATCTGGATCGGGTGGGAGAGGTGGTGCAGCGGTTTTTCCATCGCTTCATCCCCAGCGTGCTCACCATCTTGGCGGTGGTGGCCTACCTGTTCTATCTCAACGGCATTCTCACCTTGACCACCTTGCTGATAGCCCCCCTGATGGGAGCCTTGATCAGTTGGTTTGGGGATCGCCTTTTGTTTCGCTCCCGCCTCAACCAAGAGAAGATGTCGGATTTGGCCGCCCTCTTGACAGAGGTATTTGCCGGGATCAGCCTCACTCGCGCCTTTGCGGCTGAGGACTACGAAATTCGCCGCTTCAGTGCCATTGCCGAAAGCAACCGCCTGGCCCGGTTTCAGACCGAACAGGTGAAAGCCATTCAAGACCCGGTGGTGGGCTTCCTGTACGCCATGAGCGTGTTGGGGGTGTTTTGGGTGGGCGGCTGGCAAATCAGCCAGGGCAACCTGACCGGCAGCCAGTTTCTCGGCTTTATCGCCGGTGTTGCGATGTTGATCGACCCTATTGTTCACATCACCAACAACTACAGCGAGCTGAAACAGGGTGAGGCTTCGGTGGAGCGGATTTTCGAGCTGCTAAACACCCGCTCCCAAATCCGGGAGCTGCCCGGGGCCCGCCCCATGCCTGCCATTCAGGGTTGGGTGGAGTTCGACCAAGTTTCCTTTGCCTACAAACCGGATCAGCCGGTGCTCAAACAGATCAGCTTTCAGGTGTCTCCCGGCGAGATTGTGGCCCTGGTGGGATCCTCCGGCGCCGGCAAATCCACCCTGGTGAGCCTGATTCCCCGCTTTTACGATCCCCAGCAGGGCTGCATCCGCATCGACGGCATCGACATCCGCACCGTCACCCTCAAGAGCCTGCGCCGGCAGATCGGCATTGTGCCGCAGGAGATCACCCTGTTTTCGGGAACCATTGCCAGCAACATCGCCTACGGACAAGAGCATTTTGACCTGGAAGCGGTGCGCCAGGCGGCCCAGGTGGCCAACATTGACACCTTTATCGAGAGCTTGCCCGATGGCTACGCCACCCGCGTGGGAGAACGGGGGGTCACCCTCTCCGGTGGACAACGGCAACGGCTGGCCATTGCCCGCGCCGTGTTGCTCAACCCCAAGATCTTGATCCTGGACGAGGCCACCTCGGCTTTGGACAACGAGTCGGAAGCGTTGGTGCAGGAAGCACTGCAACGGCTGATGCAACGCTGCACCGTTTTTGTGATTGCCCACCGCCTCTCGACGGTACGCACTGCCCACCGCATTTTCGTCTTGGAGCAGGGGCAATTGCTGGAGCAGGGAAATCACCGAGAATTGCTGGGCAAAGGGGGGCGCTACGCCCAGTTTCACCTGCGCCAGTTTCATTGAACCCTTGGCCTCTGGATCTCCTGGATCTCCCATGCCTGCCGGAAGGGCCGGTAAAACTCCGGATCCGCAGGCGCTCCCCCCGGGATCCCACAGATGGCCGCTGCAAATTGCACGGCTCGTTGCACCAGAACTGCCTCCGGCCATCCCCGCAATAGTCCCAGGATGGCTACGGCGCTAAACGCATCTCCCGCCCCCACTGTATCCACCAGCTGAGGCGCGGGCACTGGGTCGGCCCGATGGATCTGAGTAGGGGTGATCAGCAGCGCGCCTGCCGCTCCCAAGGTCAGAAATAGACCTTTCAGGTTCAGATGAGCCTGGAGGATCTGTCCTTGCTCCAGCAGGTCTCCAGGAGGGATCCCTTCCAGTTGGGCCACTTGCTCCAGCTCTGCCTGGTTCAGCTTCAGCCAATCACAGGTGCGCAGCATCTCCCGGATGGCGTCTGGATGCCACCAGGGATCCCGCAGGTTGAGATCCAGAAACACGGGACAGCCCAAAGCGGGGATCCCCTCTTGAAAGTGGCGATGGGCTGCCTCCCGGCGGGCTGCCAAGCTGCCCCGGTAGAGCAGGCTGGGCTGGAGAGCTTGCAGAGCCCCGATATCCAACTGGATGTAGTCGTAGGCTTGGTCGGGCAAGATGGCGAAGGTGGGGATCCCTTGCTCATCCAGGGTTACTTGAACCTTGCCGGTGGGGTGAACAGAATCCTGCTGCAGACCCTCCAGGCGCAGCCCCTGCCGTCGCAAGGCCCCCAGCAGCTCTCTGGCGGCCTCGTCTTGGCCAACACGACTGAGCAAGAGGGGATCGGATCCCAGCCCCTTGAGGTTCCAAGCCACATTCAAAGCTGCTCCGCCCAGCACAATCTCTGTGGGGAAGCAGTCGAAAAGCACCTCCCCCAAGATGAGCGGCAAACCCAGGGGCACATGAGAGGGATCCATCTTGAGCACTCAGCTAGAAATCGCAGGAGCCCCGTGCTGTACCGGTAGGATCAGTGTCGAGAGGAAAGTCCGCCTCCATGGTTATAATTGTACTGCGGACACCAGAAACGGTTGTTTAAGGCACTGGTAACGGTCGATTGGGGGTGCTGTAAACCACCCCAGAGGCTCGTGGTTGGCTTGCCAACTGCAGGGCTACTAAAAGCCCGCTCTGTACTGCTTTAGCGGTTGGAGTCGGGTAGTTTACGAAGCAGCCGTTGACGTCCGCGGTGCGGAGCCCAATCCCTGGAGCTCCAGGATCTGCTGATAGGTGTTGCTGCGGAACCAACGCTCGATTTCTCTGGCCCGCAGCACCGGCAGCGGATGGGTGCGCCCCACCGTTTGCATCTGCTTCAGCTCCATCTGCCACAGATCCCCGTCCAGCTCGTCGTAAGTACGGGCCTGCTCCAAAAAGGCGTCCACGTTCAGCTTGGAGGCCAATTGCGGGGATCCCCCACACAATTTCATCAACACCGAGATCACCGTCTTGGCATCTTGGGCTACCAACAGCGCCGCCCGGTCACAGGTAAACTCGGCACACCGCAGCCAGTGCATCAGTTGATCCTGCAACGCCTGATAAAACAACCCCCCGAAGGGGAGCAAGCTGGTGGAGAGCATGAGAATGTTGGCCATCGTCAAGTAGACCCCGTGATTGCACTTCAAGTGGCCCAACTCATGAGCGATCACGGCCTGAATTTCCGGCGGCTCCAACAGATCCAGCAGAGAGCTGTGCAAGACAATGAAGGGCTTTTTCCCCTGCATGGCAAAGGTGTAAGCATTGGGCGTGGGGTTCTGCCGCACGTAGAGCTGGGGCACCTCCAGATCCAAGATGCGACAGGCCTGCACCAAAAGCTGATGAATTTCCGGCAACTGATGCTCGTTAATTTGGATGCTGGAAGCAATGTTGTCCAGATAAAATATCTGTCCTGCCGTTGAGCCAAGCCAATTTTGAATCAGCAGGCCCAGCCCCGGCACTTGCTGCAGAGAGCGGGTGGCTTGCAGATCCACGGGATGACGAAATTGGTCGGCCCGCAGGCCCAACAGAATCCGAGGTTCTCGTTGAATGGACGACATAGACAATAGACAACAGACGGAGAAAGGACTTCGGTTACAACTCGTAGGGCACAAACTGGCGGTGGCGATTCAACAAAAATAGCCGCTCCGGCGGCGGATCCGGCAGGGTCGGCTTGTCAGTAAAATCAAACGGGTTTTCTCCAGAGGGGATCTCCCAATAGACCACATGATCTTGAATGCGAGTGCCATCGGTAACAAAGCGCCCAGTATCGGCGGCAGCACGCTCAGCGCGGCGATAGAGTCGCCCTTGCCAGGTCAAGTGCGGGGGCAGCCCCAATCCCAAAAACAGTTGCTGCCGACTGGATTCCTGGTTGAACACCGTTTGCAGGCGATCCGCCCAGATCCTTGCCAGATCTGCCGGTTGGGGAGCAGCATGAGCCTCTGCATCGGCTGGAGTTACCTCCAACAGCAGTTGCTGGTTCAAAAGAATCCGAGCGGCTTGAGCTGGGGGATCCCCGCTGCCGGTCGTCGAGGGATTGGGACTGGGGATATCCAGACTGACCTGCACCTGAGGGCTGCTGGCCTGTAGCAAAATCTCTTCCAACCGTTGCTTCAGCAGACGGAGGCGAGCGGGGGCATCGGGGGTGCGCAGGGTCAAAACCAGCTCACTCCCCACCCGAAACTCGCTTTCTGCCCAGGTTGCCTCACTCCGCCAACTCCCCATCAGCCCACCCACGAGCAGGATCCCTGCCCACCTCGCCATCCTTGCCGGCCCCCTTACCGGGGGTGAAGCGCTCCTCTGTGGCCTTGACAAGTTCACTAACCTCGCCTCTCCCCTGCAGGACTCCTTGATCTTAGCCGCTACCCTAGATACATCTGTTCTCTTGACCCTATGCCGTTGGCAAGCTCGGCTTCTTTGTCATTGTTCTAAGGTCATCATGCGGATCCCGACTTCCACCTATCGCATTCAGTTTCATGCTGGGTTTGACTTCGACGCAGCACGACAGATTGTTCCCTACCTGAAGTTGCTGGGCATCAGTGACTTGTATGCCTCTCCCATCTTCCAAGCCCGCAAAGGCAGCACCCACGGCTACGACGTGGTGGATCCCAGGCAGATTAACCAGGAACTGGGGGGAAGCGAAAAGTTTGAGCTCTTGTGGGAAGCCCTCAATCAGCAGGGAATAGGCTGGATCCAGGACATTGTGCCCAATCACATGGCCTACGATGGCCAGAACCAGATGCTCATGGATGTTCTGGAGAGTGGCCCCAACTCAGATTTTGTTGACTACTTTGATGTGAATTGGAATCACTCTTACCTGGGGATCAAAGGCAGAATCTTAGCCCCTTTCTTGGGAGATTTCTACGACAAATGTTTGGAGTCGGGTCAAATCCAGCTTCGTTATGATGCCGATGGCCTAAGTATTAACTACTACAACTTGAGGTTCCCCCTCAATATTGACACCTATGCGGATGTTTTTACCTACAACCTGAGCAAGCTGCGGCGAAAATTGGGACGCAGCCATCCCGACTACGTCAAGTTACTCGGGATCCTCTTCAGCCTGAAATTCATTCCCAGCAAGGAAGATCTCCTAGAGCGCACTGATCAAATTAGCTTTGCCAAGCATTCGTTGTGGGAACTCTACACTTCTAGCCAACCTATCCAGAGCTTTTTTGACGAGAACATTGACATCTTTAACGGCAAGCCAGGGGATCCGTCGAGCTTTGACCTGCTGGATAGTCTTCTGGCGCGGCAACATTTCCGCCTTTCCTTCTGGAAGGTGGGTGCTGAGGAGATCAATTATCGTCGTTTCTTTACCATTAACGAGCTGATCTCGCTGCGGGTAGAAGATCGCGAAGTGTTTCGCAAAACCCATCAGCTTATCTTTAAGCTTGCAGAACAGGGACGATTTAATGGTTTGCGCATCGATCATATCGATGGGTTGTTCAATCCCGAAGAGTATCTCCATCGCCTGCGGGAACGCTGCCCAAATCTCTACATCGTAGTAGAAAAAATACTAGAGGCTAATGAAAGTCTGCCCCAAAGCTGGCCGGTTCAGGGCACAACGGGCTATGATTTTTTAGCTAAGCTCAACGGCATCTTTTGTCAAGAAGAAAATGCAGAGGCTTTTGACTCTCTCTATCAAAATTTCACAAATCTACGGCATTCCCCAGAGCAGGTTATCGAAGATAAAAAACGCCTGATCATCGAGCGCAACCTGTCAGGAGATATGGATAACCTTGCTTTTTTGCTCAAACAGATCACCAGCCACCATCGCTATGCCAATGACTTTACCCTCTACAGTTTACGTCGAGCTTTGGTAGAAGTTTTGGTGTGCTTTCCGGTCTACCGCGTCTATATCCACGAAGGGATCCTCAGTCCAGAAGGTCAACAGGTAATTTGTCAAGCCGTGGAGAAGGCCAAGGAGAACCTGCCCGTTTTGGTGAATGAGCTGAATTTTATTCAGCGCTTTCTCTGCCTGGAGTCTCTGGAAAATTTATCAGACCAGGAGAAAAATGAGCAGATCCATTTTGCCATGCGCTTGCAGCAGTTGGCTGGCCCTCTTATGGCCAAAGGGGTAGAAGATACTGCTTTTTATGTGTACAACCGCCTTTTATCTCTCAATGAAGTTGGTGGGGATCCCTGTCGCTTTGGCCTTTCGGTGCAAGAGTTTCACCGCTTTAATCAAGAGCGGGCAGCTCGGTGGCCTCTGTCCATGAATGCTTCTGCTACCCACGACACCAAGCGTGGCGAAGATGTGCGGGCCCGGCTGAATGTGCTTTCTGAAATCCCCGCCGAGTGGGAAAAGCACATCAACCTTTGGCATGAACTGAACCTCGGCTACAAAGTCCGCAGCAAACAAGCTAAGCGCTCGGAACTGCCGGATCGCAATGACGAGTATTTGCTCTACCAGACATTGCTCGGCTCTTATCCCTTCCAACCGGAAGAGGTACCCCAGTTCGTACAGCGGGTCAAAGATTATGCCATCAAAGCAGTGCGGGAAGCTAAGGTCCACACCGCTTGGCTTCGCCCCGATACCGAGTACGAAGAAGCCACTACCGCCTTTATCGAACGGATCCTTCAAGGCCCTAACCCCTTTTTGGAGTCCTTTTTGCCTTTCCAACGGAAAGTTGCCCACTTTGGCATTTTTAATTCCCTCTCGCAGACGCTGATTAAGCTCACCAGCCCTGGGATCCCGGATATTTACCAAGGCACGGAACTGTGGGATTTGAGCATGGTGGATCCCGACAATCGTCGGCCTGTGGATTTTTCCCGTCGCCTCGCCTATCTAGAAGAAATTCAACGGCGGGTTAAACAGGATCCTCTCCAACTCATTGCGGATTTGCTCCTGCACCGCAGCGACGGACGCATTAAGCTGTTTCTGATTCATCATGTGCTCAAGGCCCGCCAGGAACAGCCCCAATTGTTTCTCGAGGGCAGCTACATTCCTCTGCAAATCAGCGGATCCCATGCTGACCATGTTGTGGCTTTTGCCCGTCAGCACGGCAAGCAGGTATTGCTCACGGTAGTGCCGCGTTTTTTAACAAAGTTGATCGACGAAACCCAAGATCCTCTGGGAGAATCCGTTTGGGCAGATACCGAAATTCATCTGCCGCGCTGGAAGCGGCTGGACTGGGTGAACGGGCTAACCCAGGAAAGGATCCCTGCCGGCGAAACCTTGCCGGTGGGCGTTGTCTTGAAATCCTTCCCGGTAGCCCTGCTGTGGGGACAATCCCGCTAGCGGCCTAGGCGGGAGCTAGGGCCTGAAAGTTGACGATGCGGGCAAACTCTTGGGGGTCTAGGCTGGCCCCTCCCACCAACACGCCGTCGATCTCAGGCTGGGCCATCAGCTCATCGATGTTGCCGGCCTTCACCGAGCCGCCATACAAAATGGGCAGTTGGGCATTGCCCAGGTGTTGCCGGATCAAGCCGATGACCCGGTTGGCCTCTTGGGCTGCGCAAGTATGGCCGGTGCCGATGGCCCAAATGGGCTCATAGGCAATCACCAAGTTCTCCAGATCGATCCCTTGCAAGGCGCGATCCAATTGCCCCACAATCCAAGACTCGGTCAAGCCTTGCTCCCGCTGCTGCTGGCTTTCTCCCACACAGAGGATGGGGGTAAGGCCGTGCCGCTGGGCGGCTGCCAGACGCCGATTGACGGTTTCGTCCGTCTCGCCGAAGTACTGCCGCCGTTCGCTGTGGCCGACGATGACATAGCGCACCCCCAATTCCGCCAGCATGGGGCCGGAAATTTCCCCGGTAAAGGCCCCCTGATCCTCCCAATGTAGGTTTTGTGCTCCCACGGCTATGTCGGATCCGCGGCTTTGCTCTGCCACCACCGCCAGGTCTGTAAAGGGCACACATAGGATGATCTGCCGCTGGGATGCTGACCCTGACGGCGATGACCGTAAAGCCAGGCCCAACTCTCGCATAAACTCGCGAGCCTCAGCCTGAGTCTTGTGCATTTTCCAGTTGCCGGCAATGAGGATGGGGCGCAAGATGGATCCTCCCTTAGAGACAACAGAAGGAAGGGATCCCGCAAGCAGAAAGCCCAAGGAATATGTGGAAGAACAGCAGGGATCCCAGCTTTGTTTTTTCGTATGACACAGTTTACCAGCAAGCGATCCCGAAAATACGGCGACGGGATCCCCTCTCCAAGCGCCGGTTAACCCTTCAACCAGCATGCAGACGGGACAGGCCAAGACCCAACAGGGAAGGCAGCTTCCTACAGCCCAACGATCTGGGTGTTTTCAAAGGTAGCCAGAATTTCATCCAGATCCTTATTTTGCAGCGAGTAGGTAGCGGTGGCATCGTTGCCAAACTGAATCTCGTCCCCGTCCTCAAGATCCCGAAATTCCACCCGTTGCCCACGCACGTAAAGGCCGTTGGTGCTGGGGGTGCCCTGAATGTCTCCGTCGATGATTTGGTAGGTAAACCCATCGGGAGAAGAGGGGGATTCTGTCTTAACCAAAATGGCGTGGTAGCGAGAGGCGTACTGGGAGTCAATGCGAATGCTGTTGCGCGGATCCCGGCCTAAGGAGTAGAGCTCAGCCGTCAACCAGTAGGCTTTTGGCCCGTGACGATCCTTGACGATGAGCACGTGATTGAGGGCCGGTCGGCGAGGGGGCGTGGTCATGAAAGGCACCCGCTTGCACAACACTGAGGGCAAGATACCCAAAACATAACATAGGATCCCCCAGGTGGATCCCTGTGTCCACCGGATAAGTCTCTTCAGGTCGGCATCCCAGGCTGGTGCGGGATCCCCCTGAGCAACAAGAAAGGGTCTGAGTAGATTTTTGTAACAATTCCTCTCATAATAGGATCGACGATGCGGATGGCTCCCTGACCATGAATGGCTCGCAACCGGATCCCGGTGTTCAACCCCGTTCTCCCAAGACACCGAGGCTCATTGAGTTGCCGGAAGATGAAACCGATGCGCAGCTCAGCGATCCCCTGCGGATGCAGCGTTACGAATGTCGTTCTTGTGGCTATGTTTACGAACCGGCCAAGGGGGATCAGCTCAATCGGATCCCGGCGGGCGTACCGTTTGAGGAATTGCCAGCCGATTGGAAATGTCCGGTGTGCCGAGCCGGTAAGCGCTCGTTCCAAGCAGTGGGCGCCAAGGGCAAGCCTTCCGGTTTTCAAGAGAACTTGCGCTACGGCCTGGGGGTGAACGTGATGACCCCTGCTCAAAAGAACCTGCTGATCTTCTTGGGACTGGCGCTGGGATTTTTATTTTTGATGAGTTTCTATTTCGTCGAGTGAGGGTCAAGATGTTCAAACCCCTGAGGCTGGTGCTGCTGATTGCTGTCTCGGTGCTGCTAATGGCGGCGCGGATGCCCAACATGCGGGTGGTCCCCTGGCAGCAGGTGGAAGTGCCCACCCAGAACATTCTGCTGGACATTGCCTTCACCGGCACCACCCCTTCCCATGGCTGGTTGGTGGGAGACAAGGCGACGCTGCTGGAATCCCGCGATGGGGGTCTGCACTGGCAGGTGCGGGAGCTGCCGGGTCTGGAGCCGGAAGCCTACCTGGCCTCCATTAGCTTTGCTGGGGCAGAAGGCTGGGTGGCCGGGCAGCCGAAGATCCTCCTCCACACCCTAAACGAGGGATCCGACTGGACTTCCATTCGCCTTAACAACCAACTGCCGGGTGAACCGTTGCTGATCCAGGCGCTGGGAGCGGGGGCGGCTGAGCTGGTGACCAATGTGGGGGCTATCTACCGCACCGAAGATGGCGGGCAGACCTGGCATGCCCAGGTGGATGAGCCGATTGGGGCCATCAAAAACATTGCCCGCGGCCCTGAAGGCGAATATCTGGCGGTGTCGTCGCGGGGCAGCTTCTACTTTCTGTACACTCCTGAAAGTCGCACCTGGAAGCCCTACCCGCGGGAAAGCTCCCGCCGCATTCAAAACATGGGCTTTGGCCCCCACGGCAGCGCTTGGAAATTGAACCAAGGGGCGGAGATCGCCTTTACCGATGACTTCACCTCCGGCCAGTGGTCGTCGCCGCTGCGTCCGGGGCGGGCCCTCAGCTTTGGCTACCTCAATGCCGCCTATCAAAACGACCACGACCTGTGGGTGGTGGGGGGTGGCGCTACCCTGATCCACAGCCCTGACGGTGGCAAAACCTGGGAGCAGGCCAAGAAACTCAGCAACATCCCCGCCAACTTCTACAGCATTGAGTTTTTCGGCCCCGAGCAAGGGTTTATTCTGGGGCAACGGGGCACCCTCTTGCGCTATGTCAGCTCCAACAACTCCTGAAGGTCTCAGGGATCCCTAATCGGCACACGGGTGGATATACGCGCCAAGGATCCAGCTTCACGCCCGCGGCTGCTGGTTGCTGCCAGTGGCACTGGTGGCCACATTTTTCCGGCTTTGGCTATTGCCGAGCAGTTGCCCGACTGGCAGATCGAATGGCTGGGGGTGCCGGATCGCATGGAAGGGAAGCTGGTGCGGGAGCGGTATCCCTTGCACCGGGTCGTCATGTCGGGCTGGCAGGGATCCCCTCTCCACAGGCTGCAGGCCTTGGCCCAACTGGCCCGTGCGACCCTACAAGTGCGCCGACTCCTTATGTCGGGACGGTTTGATATTGTCCTGACCACCGGTGGGTACATTGCCGCTCCGGCCATTTTGGCCGCCCGCTCGCTGGGGGTACCGGTGTTGCTGCACGAGTCCAATCGGATCCCGGGCAAAGTGACCCGTTGGTTGGGGAGATTTTGTCAGGTGGTGGCGCTGGGCATGGCAGAGACGGCAGAGCATTTGCCAGGGGTGGCTGCCCAAGTGGTGGGTACGCCGGTGCGGGCCGAGTTCTACACGCCCCAGCCTTTCCCTGCCGACCTCCCCATTCCCGACGGGGATCCCCTCATTGTGGTCATGGGGGGCAGCCAAGGGGCGCGGGGCCTCAACCGCATGGTGGCCACCTGTGCCCCAGCTTGGTTGGAGGCGGGGGCCTGGATTGTGCATTTGACCGGCGGCAGCGAAGCTCAAGATCCGGAAGCCAGGATCCCCAGCCATCCCCGCTACCGGCCCTTTCCTTTCCGTCGAGATGTAGCTGCCTTGTTGCAGCGGGCCAACTTTGCCATTAGCCGCGCCGGAGCCATGAGCCTGGCGGAGTTGCTGACCACCGCCACCCCAGCCATTTTGATCCCCTATCCCTTTGCTGCAGAAGATCATCAGTATCAGAATGCTCTGGCCTTCGTGGGGCGCGGTGGGGGGGTGGTCATGCGAGAATCCGAAGAGAATCTGGACTTGCTGCGGCAAACGGTGTTGACCTGGTTGGCCCAGCCGCAGGTGGTTGCCCAAATGGCCGCTCGCTTGCAGGCCGCAGCTCCTCCCAATGCCAGCAAGGTTCTTGCCCGCCTGTTGCAGGAAATCCGCCAAAGTTCTGCCCGTTAAGCTGTGGTCCAGCAGAGAGTGGATGGTCTTTCCCACTGCCCGCCTGCGCCCGCTCAAGCAGCGGAGCCCCCTGCCCTGCTGGCGGAACTCCCGCCCGCCGACAGGATGGAATCGCTGTTGATGCGGCTAGAGCAGTGCTTCGGGATCCCCCAGCGGGCTCCCGATGGGCTTTCCCCCCGCCCGGATCTCCTGGACGAGTTGGTGGGCACGATCCTTTCCCAGAACACCACTGACACCAACAGCAGCCGTGCCTTCCGCGCCCTCAAAGCCGCCTTTCCCTCTTGGGAAGCGGTCTTGGCTGCCGATCCGGCAGATCTGGCCCAGGTGATCCGCTCCGGCGGCTTAGCCCACCTCAAGGCAGCCCGCATTCAGGAGATCTTGGCCGCCATTCAAGAACGACAGGGATCCCTGAGCCTCGACTTTCTGCGCGACCTGGACGACGCCGGCGCCCTCGACTTTCTGCTCTCGTTAAAAGGGGTAGGGCTGAAGACCGCCACCTGTGTGTTGTTGTTCGGGCTGGGTCGGGATCTCTGCCCGGTGGATACCCATGTGCATCGAGTGGCCAACCGCCTGGGCTTGGTGCGGGCCAAACATCCCGACGACACTTTTGCTCAGCTTTCCCCTCAGATCCCCAGAGGCAAAGCCTATTCCCTGCACGTCAACTTTGTCCGGCTGGGCAAGCGCATTTGCAAGGCCCGTATGCCCGAATGTGGCCGCTGCCCGCTGCGTCCCACCTGCCCCTCTGGGCGGCAGCGCTGATCCCGACAGCAGGGCTCTATTCTGCGGGCGCAGTAGAAGCATCTGGGATCCCCTCTTGTCCGTTCCTGCCGGCGTCTCTGATACATTTACGCTGAACACTGCTGAACATTACTGTTCAACTATGCAGCGATAGCATTCTGTTTGTTTCCAAACA
>NZ_JANSIG010000032.1:0-2273 GCF_047461975.1 Synechococcus sp. R55.3
TACGAAATCTTGCGCGTGTCGGCGGTGGCCTATCTGCCGGGAACTTCCATCAAAGCCGCCTATGTAGCCAGTGGCTTGGGCTTGGTGATCGGGATCGGCATGCTGATCTACATGTACCGGCTGCGCTTCGACCCCGATTTGGAACAACTGGCAACGTGGTTATCGGAGCAAGCGGGATTGGCGCCAGAAGCAGCCCAAAACCTTCTGGAACGGGCTTGGGCCATTCAACAGAGACACCGCCGCGCCGACCTGTTGGATCGTGTCACCCTGGCCATGCCCCACTTTCCCAGCACCCTTGCCCCTCACCTGTCCCTTGGCCAACGGGAGCTGCTGATGCGGCAACTGTTTTGTCGCCTGGAAGGCAGGGATCCCTCTGAGGAAGGGCTGGCCCAGGCCAGCTAGCGGCTGAGGCTATCAGGCTGGATAGGAGCATTCCCTCACCCCCAACGAGAGGGCGGAGCCAGGAAGCAAAACCTCTAGTCCAACAGGCCTCGAGTCAGCAAACCCACTCCCCCTCCCGCCAACACCAACAGCCAAGTGGGCTGGCGAAAGCGCATCAAGGCAATGAAGGCAGCTACCCCGATCCCCAAAGCCACCAGCGAAGCGGGAGTTGTTTCTTGCAGCAGCGCATTTTGGGCCAAGGGCACTGTAGCCGCGGCAACCGCCCCCAGCGCAGTTGGGGTGATGGCTTGCAGGGATCCCTTTACCCAAGCATTGCGCCGTATGCGCAGTAAAACCGGAGCTGCCAGCAAAATAAAGGCAAAAGAAGGGGCAAAGATCGCCACCGTCGCCGTCAGCGCCCCCAACACCCCTGCCACTTTGTAGCCGATAAAGGCTGCTGTCAGCACCACCGGGCCAGGAGTCAATTGCCCAATGGCCACCCCATCCAAGAACTCTGCCGGCGTCAACCAGCGCAACTGATCCACCACCTCGTCGGCGATGAAGGGGATGATCACCAGCCCTCCCCCGAAGATGGCGCCGCCTACTTTCAGGAAAAACAAGGTCAAAGGCCAGAAATAGGCACCAATCCGCTCCAGACCCCAAAAGCTGCTCAGGATAAGGGTTTCCGGTGGAACCGTGGCCACTACCGTCTGGGCCAACGTCAATACTGGCCAAGGGAGTAAAATCGGGATCCCCGATAGTGGGCCTTTTTTGGGCCCATACAGCAGCAGCCCCACCAGAGCCGCCAGCCCGAACAGCAACAGGATATTCACCCCCCCAATCAGCAGCAGGGCAAAGGCCGCCACCGCGATCAGCCCCCGGCTCCAATCCTTCACAGCTTTACGGCCCAGTTTCCAGCAAAAGGCCAGGATAATGGCGATCACCACCGGGGCCACCCCAAAAAACATCCCCTCTAGCTGCGGCACCCCCTGAAAGCGAAAGTAAAGCCAAGAAAAAATCACCTCGATCACAAAAGCAGGGGCAATGAAGCAAATCCCCGCCAGCACCGCCCCCAACCAGCCTGCCCGCACATAGCCGACATAGATCCCCATCTGGGTAGAAGCTGGCCCTGGCAACATTTCACATAGGCCCACCCCTTCGGTAAATTGTTCCTGGCTCATCCAGCCCCGCCGGATCACCGCCTCATCGTGTTGCATGGCGATGTGGGCTTGGGGGCCGCCGAAACCCAGGGATCCCAGCCGCAGGAATACCACGGCAATCTCTTTCAGGCGCGTTGAAAGGGAGGGCAAGTTGTCGGGGGCGTTTTCCGGCCTGGGGAACTGACCGGGAGCAGACTCAGAAGACATGGGCAAAGCCCGGCAAGACAACCCCGCCTATCCTGCCATCTGTCCGGGATCCCTTCAAGAGGACAACACTCGCCCGTTTATCCTTTCACCCAAACTGCCCCCTCAGGTCTTCAGGCTTCGCAACCACTCTTCCAGAGTGCGGATCGGCGCGGGATCCCGGTAGACGCGATCTTGACGTGCTTTCACCTGCTGGCCCATTTGCTCTCGCCACTCTGGATCCAAGCCCAACCGACTGGCAATCTGGACGTATTCATCGAGGTTATGAGCGATGGTATCGAGAATCCCCGTCTGCTGCAGGATGGCGTAGGTGTGGCGGCCCCGCATCAGGGATCCGGGCAAGGTGACGATGGGCAGGCCGTGGGGCAGGGCTTCCAGGGTGGTGTTGCCCCCTGACCAGCCGAGGCTATCCAGGTAAATATCCCCCAGGGCATTGTAGGCCGCATATTCTGCGGGGGAGAGTTCTGGTAAGAGCACCACATACTCTTCAGCGGCCAGGTCATAGGCTTGAAAGGCCCGCCGCATCCG
>NZ_JANSIG010000032.1:2373-7381 GCF_047461975.1 Synechococcus sp. R55.3
GGATCCGTAGAGCTGCTGCAGATCGCGGTCGTTCTGGCCTTGGTAGGGCAAAAAGAAGGGTTGGACGGAGCCGATCCCGGCAGCCGCTTGCTCCAGGGTTATCGGATCCCGCGGCAGTTGTTCCCAGCGGGCCTTTACCTGTTGTAGGGCTTGGCGGTAGCGCTCCCGGGCCACGGGAACTTGGTCTGCCGAGGCGTACAGCAAGGGCAACTGGCTCACACACCACCCCAGGGCAGCGGCCAAGTCGGCAGGATCGGCCTGCCAAAGGCGGTAAAACAGCTCCGCCGCTTTTTCCTCTTGGCCACAATCCCGCAGCACAATGGCCAAGGTGTAGGCAGCATCGGCAAAGTCCGGCTGCAGCTCTAGGGCCTGTCCTAAGGGGACAAGGGCCGCCTCCAAATCTCCCTGCTGCCGCAGCACCAGCCCCAACTGGTAGAAGACTTCTGGATCCGGCCCCCCCTGCTCTAGGGCCAGTTGCAGGTGAGTTTTCGCCTCCGCCAGCCGCCCCGCCTGCTTGAGGGCAATCCCCAGGTTAAAGTGGGCATCGGGGAACCAAAGCTGTTGGACAAGGGCCTGCCGGATCAGGGCAACTGCTTCCTCTAGGGATCCCTGTTGCTGCCGACAGACCCCCAAGAGGTGCAGCGCCTCCGGGTGAGTGGGCTGGGCTTGCAGCACCTGCTGGTAAAGCGAGACGGCCTGTGGCCATTGCCCCGCTTGGTGATGGCGAACGGCCTGGGCCAACAGACGCTGCAGATGCTCTCCTTTGCCCTTTCCAGCTCTGCTTGGGCCAAAGCCTTTCCCCGGTCTAGGCATGGATGGCAGTGCGCTCCTCGCGCGGGCGGATCCTGAGCCTGTGCCCCATCAGCCGTTGGGGAAATTGAGAAAGCCCGCCAAAGCCGGGGCAATCGGCAGCAGGGTCATCACCATCAAAAAGAGGGCCAGCAAAGCCAGCGCATCCCGCTGGCCATCGGTCTCTGTGATTTCATCCTGAGGGGGACGCTCTGGCTCGCGAGCAATGAACAGGATCAGCAGCGCCCAATAGAGGGCCAAGACGTTGCTAAAGGAAGCGACCGCCAGGGCAATGAGGGTGATGAAGGTGGCGCGGGCCGCCGTCTTCCGCCCGTACACCGCCTGCACAATGCGACCTCCATCCAACTGGCCGGCAGGCAGCAGGCTCAAGGCCGTTATCGCCAGGCCGATCCAGCCCACGGCGACGAAAGGATGAATGGGGATCAGCTCCGACTGAAACTCGGATCCCAGCACCAGCCGGGCCAGAGTGCCCACTAGGATGGAGCTGCGGAATATCTCGGTAGGCACATACAGCCCTCCTGAGCCGGATAGCTTCAGGCCAGCCAAGAGCACCAGCAGCGACAGGATCCCGCTCGCCGCCGGGCCAGCAAAGGCAATGTCGAACAAAGCCTTGCGGTTGGGCACTGGCGATTGGATGCGGTTCAGGGATCCCAGCGTGCCAATGCCCAAGCTGGGGATAACAAAGGCAGGGCTGAGGCGCACCCCGTACTTGCCCGCCATCCAGCGGTGTCCGGTCTCGTGCACCAGCAAGATGGCGAAGATCCCGGCTGCCACCGGCAGGGCTTCCACCCAGCGCCCCGGCGCATCCAACAGCCGGAAGCCCAAGAGATTGGCCCCCACCTCCAACGTGGCGACGAAGCTGAAGACCAGCAACGCCCCCGCCAGGATCTGCGCCCCCACGGAAGCGCGGTAATTGACGATGGGATCCGGCAAGACCACCACCGCCGGCTTTTCCGCCGGATCCTCCACCAAAAAGAGCTGGTAGCGACTGCCCACCTGCTCTTTGAGCTTCTCCACCAGCAGGGGTACCACCACCTCCGCCTCCTGGCGCAGGTTGCCCTTAAAAATCGCCCCTTCCCCATAGGGGACGGTCTCGGTGACGAAAAAGGTATCGAGGCCGAAAATAGACTGAATGGCCTGCAGATCCTCAGCCGAGATCCGCTGCAGAACCGCAGGCGCTTCCAAAGGCGCCTCCCCTGCCGAAGGGGCTTCCCCCTGCTCTTCCAGACGAGCCAACTGCTCGCGACGGGCCTGCAGCTCCTGCTGGGCCAACTGGCGGGTCTTGCGCCCCACAGCAATGTAAAGCCCTGTAAAGACCAACAGCAACACCAGGAAGCCTGCAAAATTGAGGTAGATCCCCAGCAGCAGCAGCCCCAGGAAAACCACCCACGGCAACAAGAGCAGGGATCCCTGTAACCACACCCAAACGGCTAAGGATCCCCGCCGACGGGCTCTCCAGAAGCCCCAACCCAAAAAGGCCAGCGTTCCCAGCAAAAAGAGCGGCGTAATCTCAGCGGCAATGTTCATGGCTGACCTATGAGGCTGTACGGGTACCAAGCTGAGGGCAAGACGGCTCAGGCAGAAACAGCCGTTCCTTCAAAACGGGGCTCCGGCTGCTCCCACAGGTAGAAGCCAGCTTTCCGAGGTTTCAGGAGGAACAGCCGCAAAAACTGATAGAAGTTATCCAAGTAGAGGGGCAGCTTGCGCAAACCCTTGAAGGGGCCGGATCCCCGGGCAATCTCCCTCAGCTTGGCGTTGTTGGCCACACACTTCTGCAGCCGCCGCACAAACTCAGGGTTTTCCACATCCAACACCACCGGAAACACCTTGGCCGCCTCGCGGTTGGTCTTGTAGATCACCTCCATGTCATAAGTATGGGGATCCAAGCCGATGAGGCGGTAGAAATCCGGGCGCTCTCCCACATCGTTGAGGTACATAGTGGCGAACACCGACAGCAAGAAGAAGCGGCACCACAGCTTGGCCACCCATCCCTTGAGCAGCCTGGGCTGGCTTAGGAGCATGAGCGCGAAGAAATCGCCGTGGCGGTTCTCGTCCTGGCACCAGTTCTTGAAGAAGTTGAAGATCGGGTAAACGCGATCCTCGGGGTGGGCCTCCAGGTGGCGGTAGATGAGGATGTAGCGCCAGTAGCCAATCTTCTCCGAGAGATAGGTGGCATAGAAGATGAAACGCGGCGCGAAATAGGTGTAAGACTTGTGCTTGGTCAAAAAGCTCAGGTCAAAGGCCAAGTTAAAGTCGCCCATAGCCCGGTTCAGGAAGCCGGCATGGCGGGCCTCGTCGCGGCTCATCAGGGCAAAGCACTCGGCCAAAACGGGGTTGGTCTCTTTTAGCTTGCGCGACAGCTCCTTGTAGAGGAGAAAACCGGAGAACTCGGCTGTACAGGAGCGCTCCAAGAACTCCACAAACAACCGGCGCGCCTGCGGATCCAGGCGGCTTTCCCAGTCTTGGTTGAACTCCTCACCCCGGACGAAGTGATGGCGGTTGTAGTCGGCGCGAAACTCCTGCAGGATGGCCCGGAAATCGGCCTCTCGATCCCCTAAGCCCATTTTGCCGATGGCCTCGAAATCGGTGGTGTAGAAGCGCGGCGTCAGGATGGTCTCGGTGGGCACTCGCGCTTGAGTTTGAGCAGCTTGCAAACTGGGACTCATAGTGATTTAAAGCGGATGAAAAGGCCAGGTATACTCTCGCAGTTTACCAGCCTCTCTGGCCGTCGTGGGGATAAGAAGTGTTACCGGCAGGCTCTGAGAGATCCTTAAGACTCCACTGCCAGCGGCTGGGATCGCAAGGGATCCGTCAGCTCGCTGCCCTCCTCCGAAGGCGGGATCACCTGCCAAAACAGGGGCAAGCAGGATTCCCAATTTTGCAGAATGCGCTCCGCTTTGGGGGAATGGGTGCGGCGATAGTGCTCCTGGATCAGGCTCTTCAGTTGTGCCTCTGCTGCCGCCGTCTGCACCCGCTGAATGCGCACGATCTCCCCGTTGACCTTGGCGGGAAAGTCGCCCTGCTCATCCAGCACATAGGCCAGGCCGCCGGTCATCCCAGCCCCCAAGTTGCGGCCCACCCGCCCCAGCACCACCACCACACCACCGGTCATGTACTCGCAGCAGTGGTCGCCGGATCCCTCGATCACCGCCTGCGCTCCCGAGTTGCGCACCGCAAAGCGTTCCCCCGCCTGGCCGTTGGCAAACAGGGATCCGCCCGTGGCCCCGTACAAACAGGTGTTGCCCAGGATTACATTTTCCGCCGGATCGCGGGGCGCCTCAGGGGGAGCCAGGATGACGATCTCGCCGCCGCACATGCTTTTGCCCACGTAGTCATTGGCTTCTCCTGTCAGGGTCAGGCGCATCCCCGCCAGCGTAAAAGCGCCAAAGCTCTGGCCGGCGCTGCCGACAAAGCGCAGATCCAACTGCCCCCCCTGTTGGGCAAAGCCGGTATCTCCGTACAAGCGGGCCAAGGTTCCGGCAATGCGCCCGCCTACGCAGCGGTCGGTGTTGGCGATAGGGATCTCCACCGTGGCCGTGCCGCAGGTCTCCACCGCCTTCTGCACCTCCGGCTGAGCCAGGATCTGCTCATCCAGCACCGGGCCGTTGGCGTGAACCGGCTCATGCTCCAACCAGTCGGGCAGGGTGTTGGGATCAAAACCGGGGGGAGTTCGCAGCAGACACTCCAAGTTCAAGGATTGGGTCTTCTGCAGAACCGCATCGGCGCGCGGACAGAGCAGATCCACCCGCCCGATCACCTCCTTCAGAGAGCGGTAGCCCAGTTGGGCTAAGACTTGGCGCACCTCCTCCGCCACAAACGTGAAGAAGGTCACCACGTGATCCGGTGTGCCGGGGAAGCGCTTGCGCAGCTCTTCCTTCTGGCTGGTCACCCCCACCGGGCAATTGTTGGTATGGCATACCCGCGCCATGATGCACCCCTCCGCGATCATGGCCACGGTGCCGAAGCCAAACTCTTCTGCCCCCAGCATGGCCGCCATCACCACTTCCCAGCCGGTGCGAATGCCGCCATCCACCCGCAGGATGGAGCGCTGCCGCAGGCCGTTTTCCAGCAGGGCATGATGCACCTCCACCAGGCCCAGCTCCCAAGATGCCCCGGCATGTTTGATGGAGCTCAGGGGGGAAGCCCCGGTGCCCCCTTCATGCCCTGAGATTTGAATGATGTCGGCGTTGGCCTTGGC
>NZ_JANSIG010000032.1:7481-29024 GCF_047461975.1 Synechococcus sp. R55.3
CTGTTGATGTGGTATTCGCCTTTGGGCCGCGCCTGGATAAAGCCAAAGTTCTCCAGCTTTTTCGAGGTGAGTTCGGGGAAGGCCCGCTGGTGATTCACCATGCCCTCGCGGGCCAGATCTGCCAGCGTCATGCCCCCCACCCGCGACACCGTGCCGCGGAAGGCCAGGTCGATCACCTCTTGGCTCAGGCCAATGGCCTCGAAAATCTGCGCCCCGTGGTAGCTGGAGAGCAGAGAAATGCCCATTTTGGAGAGAATCTTGAGCAGCCCTGCCTCAATGGCGGCGCGGTACTTCAGTTGCACCTCGGCCAGGGAAAGCTGGGGCAACTTGCCGGTGGCCATCTGGGTTTGTGTCTTGGGCTTGTGCCACCACTGCCGCACAGCTTCATAGGCCAGATAAGGACAAACGGCGCTGGCCCCATAGCCGATCAAGCAGGCAAAGTGATGGGTGCTCCAGCATTGGGCAGTCTCCACCACCAGAGAGGTCTGCAGGCGCAGCCCTTCCTGGATGAGGTGATGATGGATAGCGCCCACTGCCAACAGAGGTGGGATCAGAGCCTGCTCGGCATTGAGGCCGCGATCCGAGAGAATCAAGATCTCAGCTCCCCCCCGCACCGCCTGGGCCGCCTGCTGGCAAAGGGCCCGTACTTGGGCTGCCAGTCCTTCTGGGCCAGCAGCCACCGGGTAGAGAATCGGGAGCGTGTGGTAGGGGAAAGGAGTGTGCTGTAGGGCAGCCAGCTCCGCTTCGTTGAGCACCGGGCTGCGCAACTGCAACAGGCGGGCATGCTCAGGCCGGATCTCCAGCAGGTTGCCCTTGGATCCCAGATACACATCCAAAGACATCACCAAGCTCTCCCGCAGGGGATCGATGGCGGGGTTGGTGACCTGGGCAAAGCGCTGCTTGAAATAGTCGTAGAGGGGATGAGGCTGGGTGGACAGCACAGCCAGCGGCGCATCATCCCCCATGCTGAAGGTGGGCTCCTTGCCCGTAGCCGCCATCTCCTCAATGATCATCTCCACATCTTCCGAGGAGTAGCCGAAGGCAGTTTGGGCTTGGAGCAGTTGTTCTTCCGAGAGGTGAGGGGTATTTTCAAAGCCCTGGGTGCTGAGCTGAACGCGATGGGCTTTGAGCCACTCGCCGTAGGGGTGTTGGGCCGCCACCTGGGTTTTGATCTCCCAGTTTTTGCAGATGTGCCCGCTCTGCAGATCCACCGTCAGCATTTGCCCCGGGCCTAGCCGCCCTTTTTCCAAAATGTCGGTCTCCGGCAGGGCAACCACCCCGGCTTCTGAGCCCACCGCCAGCAGCCCATCGCGGGTGATCGCATAGCGGGCGGGACGCAATCCATTCCGATCCAAGGTGGCGCCGATGGTTTTGCCATCGCAGAAAACCACCATCGCTGGGCCATCCCAGGGCTCCTGCAGGCCGCCGAAGAACTCGTAGAAATCCACCACTTCCGGGTGATCCTGAAGCTCCGGCTGGTTGCGATAGGCTTCCGGGATCAGCACCATCATCGCCTGCTGAGTGGAGTAGCCGGACTGAATCAACAGCTCAAACACGGCGTCCAGGCCCGCCGAGTCGCTGGTGCCGGGGTCAATAATCGGCTTCAGATCCTCGACCGCTGTACCCCAGCGGGGATGGGAAAGGGTCTGTTCGCGGGCGGCCATCCAGTTGACATTGCCCAGGTAGGTGTTGATCTCGCCGTTGTGGCAAAGGTAGCGAAAAGGCTGGGCCAGGGACCAACGCGGCAGGGTGTTGGTGCTGAAGCGGCGATGGTAAGTGGCGTAGGCAGTGGTGTAGAGGGGGTTTTGCAGATCTCGATAAAACCGGCCCAGAACCGCCGATTGCACCATGCCTTTGTAAACGATGACCCGGCAGGACAAAGAGGCAAAGTACAGGGCATAAAAGCCAAACTGAGCCTCCACCCGCCGCCGAATGCGCCGCCGCAACAGATAAAGCTGCTGCTCCAGGGTATCTCCGCTCAGGCTGGGATGGGCAAGGATCAACTGCCAGATAGAGGGCATGGTCTGCCGCGCCATCGGCCCCAGGCAATCGGGATTGACCGGCACCTGCCGCCAAGCCACCCGCTGCCAGTCGGTGGTGGCCAAGTATTCATCGATCACCTGCTGCACCGCCTGGCACTCAGCGGGATCCTGAGGCAAAAAGACCATCCCCACCGCGCTGTAAGCGGGATCCAAAGCTCGAATTTCTTCCATTTCTGCTTGCAACAGCGACCAGGGGATCGCCGTCGCAATGCCCGCCCCATCGCCGCTCTGGCCGTCGCCGCCACAGCCACCCCGATGCTCCATACAGGTGAGAGCCTGAAGGGTTTTCTGCAAGAGGTCGTGGCTGGCTCTTCCCCGCTGATCCACCAAAAAGCCGACCCCGCAAGCATCCCGCTCTTGAAAGTGCCAGTTTTCCTGCAGGATAGGAACCGAGACCTGAGAGCGATGGGGATTCATAGGAGTCAAAACAGTTTGGAATAAATCACGCTTTTAGAGGTGGAAAACCAGCATATCGCACTCCAATCCGACAGGAAAAGGGGGCAGCCCCAAGTTAGGGCCGGATTTTGCCAGTAAGGCAACAGAATGTTCCAGCGGAAGGAAGCAGCGAAGTAGAGTTCAAAAAGGCTCACTATGAACAGATTTTTCGAGCTTCTTCTGCAGGCTTCTCCGGCAGACTTTGAGACGATCTGAGAAAACCGAGGCATAGGCGCCAGCTCACGGCCAACTGGCTCTGTGGAGAACTGCGATCAATCGCTATCTGAAAAAGTCAGAAAACGTATCCCGCAGATCCGAAAGCCGATCGTTGAAGCAAGTCAGCCGATCCCCTGCGGAGTTCACCAGCGTCAGATCTGCCCGACCGGTTGCCCCTTCGGATCCCAGTAGAGGAACGCTCATGCGGCTGGGATCGGCGGGATTTTGGGAGACGCGGATCACGGCTCGATCGCGGTTCAATTGATAAGCCTCGGCCACATAGCGGATGGGCTCGCTCAAGATGGGATCCACCGGCAGCTCTGGGGCCGGCAGGAGATCCACCAGCTCGGTGAACGTGCCACTCCGCAGGCCCACCACGGCAGCAGCTCCCAACTGGTTACAAATGGCAATGAGAACCGGCTCTTGGGCAGTGGCGGTGAGGTTGGCCAAGGTGACGGTGACCGTGGCACGGCTGGCTGCTGCCGGATAGGTGACCTCAAAGGTGCGGGCAAAGGCATTGCCCAGCTCGTCGCGGGCGCGGAAGCGAAGCTGCCCGGTGTAGGGCAGGATGGAAGAAAAATAGATGCCAAAGCGGTCGCTGGGGCCCCGTCCGGGGATATTGGCTTGTCCGGGAACATAGGCAAGGGCAGCCCGACTTTGCCACTGATTGGGCGGGGCGTAGGGCAGCAGCGGGCCACTGGTGAAGCTGGGGGGTTCTTTGGGGGGCAGATCCGGCTGGCCATCTCTGTTCAAATCCAGGCCATTGCCCAAAAAGGCCACCGAGCGCTGTAAGAGGATGGGGCGGTTTTGGTTATCCAGAGGGGGATTCCGCCTCTCTGCCAGCCCGGCGTTGTCCACATAGACATTGAGGGGGCGATTTAGGATTTGGTTATCCCGTTGCCGCCGCATGTTGAACTGTAGGTAAGGCCCCACTGCGCCCGCTGCCGGGGATCCCCCTGTAATTTCAAAATCATCTGCCCGCAGAAAGACATTTTCCAGTGGGCCCAGGGGAGTGGTTCCCTCGCCGCAACCGACCAAGCTGAGCGCCAAGAGCGCCAAAGTTATATAAGCTACAGCAGGGCAACCTTTTGCGGTGGGGGAATCCGAGCCCCCACAAGAGGCACGCTTTGGCTTCAGCATTCATCTCCTCTCCACAACAGACACCTTGGCGAGGGTTAAACCCAACCGGACTGAGTTGAGGATGGGCGGGGATCCCTCTGCACTCATCGGATTCGCCTGAACCACTATACCGTGAGCCTCGGTTCAGCTCCCACCATCCCTAGGGGGCTGGCGGCAACGAGCAAGAAATGGTGGCGATCCCTGGCCTCATCTCCCGAACAGGCTTGATAGCCTAGAGGAAGCGAGATGTGGATACCCATGTCAGATACTCCTGCGGTCTTGGTAGAGCAACTTCAAAAGCGCTACGGATCCACAGTGGCCGTGGCGGACGTCTCGTTTCAGGTGGAACCCGGCCAGATCTACGGCATTCTCGGCCCCAATGGGGCCGGCAAGACCACCACTTTGCATTGCCTTTGCACCTTGCTTCGTCCCGATGCGGGCCGGATAGAGGTGTACGGGATCCCAGCCAGCGAAAACCCCAAAGCGGTACGAGAAAAACTGGGGTTTGTCGCCCAAGAGGTGGCTTTGGATAAGGTGCTGACCGGGCGAGAATTGTTGCAGTTGCAGGCCGATCTCCACCACCTGCCTCGCCCCTTGGCTCAAGAGCGAATCGCTGCCGTCCTGGAGCTGCTGGGGCTGACCGACCGTGCCGACCAGCGCATCGGTACCTACTCCGGCGGGCTGCGCAAACGCTTGGATCTGGCGGCAGGACTGCTCCATCAACCCCAGGTGCTGGTCTTGGACGAGCCCACGGTGGGCCTGGACATTCCCAGTCGGTTGGCCATCTGGGATTTTCTGCGCCAACTCAAGAACACAGGGATCACGGTGGTGCTCAGCAGCCATTACCTGGAGGAGATCGACCTGCTGGCGGATCGGGTGGCCATCATCGACCGGGGCAAGGTGATCGCCGAGGGAACCCCCGAGGAGCTCAAAACCCGCGTCGGCGGCGAGCGCATCACCGTCAAGCTGCAGGAATTTGCCCCGGCGGAACTGGCCCAACGGGGTGCCCAACTGCTGGGATCCCTGCCCTTCGTCCAGAAGGTGGTGATCAACAGCGCCCAGGGCAACGCTCTGAACCTGGTGGTGCAGCGGAATGGAGAGGATCCCCTCAGCCAGATTCGCGCCCACTTGCAGGCTCATGGGCTAGAGGTGTTCAGCAGCACCCAGTCTCGTCCCAGCTTGGATGATGTGTATTTGGCGGCAACCGGGCAAACCCTCATGGATGCGGAGCTGGCCGCTGCCGAGGCCAATCTGGGCAAAAAGAAAAAGTAACTTCATCCCCTCATGATCGAGCCCCATTGATCCCTGTACAAAGGCATATCTTTATTGGTTGTATTGGTTGATGGATTAGATACTGCATTCATTCATCACACATTCATTGATCACAACTCTACAGGAGCTTGGGTATGACCTCTGCCTCTTCCCCGGTTCAATCTAACCCGATCCCCCTTTTGACGGCTGACTTTTGGCAGGAAACCTTCGCCCTCACCCGCCGCTTGTTTATCCAACTGCAGCGTCGCCCCACAACCTTGCTGGTTGGCATTATCCAGCCGTTGCTCTGGCTGATTCTATTTGGAGCCTTGTTTCAGAATGCTCCTGCCGGCATTTTCGGGGCCGGACAAAACTACACCCAGTTTTTGGGGGCGGGAGTCATCGTGTTTACGGCTTTTGGTGGAGCCTTGAATGCCGGAGTGCCGGTGATTTTCGACCGAGAATTTGGCTTTTTGAACCGGTTGTTGGTGGCTCCCCTCACCTCTCGTTTTTCCATTGTTCTTGCTTCTAGCCTGTTTATCGTCAGCTTGGCGTTGCTGCAGACGGCAGTCATTGTGGGGGCAGACTACGCCCTTGGGGCCGGGATCCCCGACGGGCCAGGCTTGGCGGTGGTGGCCTTGATCGTGGGCCTGTTGGTCTTGGGCTTCACGGCCCTGAGCTTGGGCTTGGCCTTTGCCATGCCGGGGCACCAGCAATTGCTGGCTTTCATCTTTTTGGTCAACTTGCCCCTGATCTTTTCCAGCACGGCCTTGGCTCCCCTGAGCTTTATGCCCACCTGG
Organism: Synechococcus sp. R55.3; assembly: GCF_047461975.1. Classification (NCBI taxonomy): domain Bacteria; kingdom Bacillati; phylum Cyanobacteriota; class Cyanophyceae; order Synechococcales; family Synechococcaceae; genus Synechococcus; species Synechococcus sp. R55.3. The sequence continues at coordinate 13,345 of NZ_JANSIG010000032.1, forward strand.
CTGCGTTGGGTGGCCAGCCTCAACCCCCTCACCTTTGCCATCGAGCCCATTCGCCATGTCTACCGCAGCGATAGCTGGAGCTGGGCCGATGTGGTGCTGCAGGCTCCCTGGGGCGATCTCACCCTGGCGGGATCCCTGGGCCTCTTGACGGGGTTTGTCGTAGTGTCGGTTCTGCTGGTGCAGGGGGTGTTGCGCAAAAGTTTGGCCTGAGCCTCTCTGCCCAGGCTGTGCCCCTCAAAGCCATCGGCGGGAAGCGGACTTCTCCATAGCCGCCTGTGCCTGCTGCACCAGAGCCAGGGGGCTGTCCTGGGCTGGGGAAACGCTGAGAGAAGGAGTAAGGCTGCGAGCCTGCAGAGCCATGTGGAGCTGCAGTTCGGTTACGTACTCCCGCAGGCCAAAGTTAGACCCAGAAGAAGAAGGAGCCGCTGAAGAGGGGTGAGACACAGACATCACGGCAAAGAGTCCTTCGCGAAATGGCCACTGTTGCTCTGCTAAGGTATCACGCCCACCCCTTTTCCGAAGCTTCCAAAATGTTAGCTTTGATTAAGATTTGCAACCGTTTGGCCATGGTGGTGCTCAAGGATTGGCAGCGCTCCAAGTTGGATCCCAGCGACGATGCCCTCTTTTACAGCTATCCTCGCTTCGTGACTCATGTGGATTCTGGCTTCATCGGCCAGCTCACCGATCTATACCGCGAGCATTTGCGGCCCCAGACCCGCATTCTCGATCTGATGAGCAGTTGGGTCTCCCATTTGCCACCTGAGATGGAGTTTGCCCATGTGGAGGGGCATGGGATGAACCCTGAGGAACTGGCGGCCAACCCCCGGCTGGATCACTTCTTCATCCAAAACTTGAACCAAAACCCAGTTCTGCCCTTCCCTGATCAATCCTTCGACGCGGTGCTAAACACGGTCTCGGTGCAATATCTGCAGCAGCCAGAGCAGGTGTTTGCCGAGGTGTATCGCATCCTAAAGCTCCAGGGCCTGTTCATCGTCAGCTTCTCCAATCGCATGTTTTTCCAGAAGGCGATCCAGGCTTGGCGGGACAACTCTGAGGCGGGGCGAGTGGAGTTGGTCAGGCGCTATTTTGAGTCGGTGCCAGGGTTTGCGGTGGTGAAGGTGATCCAGCGGCCTGCCCCTATAGGTTGGCTGGGCTTTTGGGCAGGCGGAGGCGGGGATCCCTTCTATGCCCTGATTGGACAGCGGGCGGCGGGGTAGAATTCTCCAGCTTGCCTGTGGCGTGCAGGCGGGATCCTTGGAAATATCCAACAAGACTCCAGCATCCACCAGATCTTGCAGCTGTGTTATCCTCGCTACCCTCAGAGGTCTGTCTTGTTCTCCGGTCTTTCTGACAGTTCTTCCCCACAAAACGGCAATCCTTCCCCCCTACCCATCTCGGCAATTGGGGAGGCAGGGCTGCTGCAGATCGTGCAGCGCTACTGTCCGGCCCAGGTGGTGGGAGACGATGCGGCGGTGTTAGCTGCTCCGGAGGGGCAGTTGGTGGTGACAACCGATGTGTTGGTGGAGGGAGTTCACTTCAGCGATCTGACGACCCCGGCCCATGCGGTGGGCTGGCGCGCGGTGGCCGCCAATCTGTCGGATCTGGCCGCGATGGGATCCCGTCCGCAGGCGTTGGTGGTGGGTTTGGGCTTGCCGGGCTCCACACCGGTTGCTTGGGTGGAGGAGCTTTATCAAGGGATGCGGGACTGTTGCGCCCGCTGGGAATGCCAACTGGTGGGAGGGGATCTGTGTCGGTCGCCGCATCGGTTCGTGGCGATCACGGCCCTGGGATCGGTGCAGCCGGGGCGGGCCATTCAGCGCAGACGGGCTCAACCCGGCGATTGGCTGGTGGTAACAGGGCCCCACGGAGATGCGCGGGCAGGCTTGGAGCTGCTTCTCCATCCTGAACAGGGATCCTCAGCCACGGCAGCCGAGCGCGAGCAGTTGATCAGGGCTCACCAATACCCACGCCCGCGCCTGGATCTGGTGCCCCTCTTGGAAGGGATCCCGGATCCCTTGCGCATTGCCGGTATGGATACCAGCGACGGTTTGGCAGATGCCCTGGTGCAGGTGTGTCAGGCCAGCGGGGTGGCGGCGAGGATCGAGGTGGAGCGGATCCCGATTTCAGAAGCTTTGCGGCAGGCTTTCCCGGCCCAAGCCTGGGAGTGGGCGCTTTATGGGGGCGAAGATTTTGAGCTGCTCCTCAGTGCCGAGGTGTCAGTGGCCAAGCATCTGTTGGAAGAATTGCCAGGGGCCGTTTGGATTGGAGAAGTGACAGGCTGGGATCCGCAGGGAACCGTCTGGCTGAAGGACGGGCAGGCCCTCAGCCGTCAACAAGCCTTCCAGCATTTCTGAGAGAAGTTGTGCTGCAGGATGGCCACCCAAACTGCCAACAGTTGAAAACAAATCGACTTGTGGGAGAAAACAAGCCCTAGGAAGGATTCGATAACCTAGAAATGGAGAGAAGCTGAGACAAGGAAGCAAATTGACTTGGAATAGCTTCAGGCAACTGCTCAGAACTCGGCAGAACTTGGAGAAGCATTGGAGACTCTACTCATGAAAGCTATCTTAACAGCAGCCATTCTTGGCCTGGCCGGGATCCCTGCGTTGGCCCCCTTGCCCAGTTCGGCTCAGCCGCTTTTTGAATTGGGTGCCTACCGCCTTGAGCAGGGGACGATTATCCCGGTCGGCAGCCTGAGTAGCGAAGGGCCGCAATACTTTTATCCCGACACCGTCTATCCCCTGGAAGTGGCCGTTACTCAGAACATTTTTGACAGCCAGGGGCGCTTGGTGATCCCGGCGGGTAGCCGCATTTTTGGACAGATGGAACCTGCACCGGGCGGATCCCGCTTTGTCGGCACTTCCATTGTTCTCGGCGGTCGTACCTACAGCCTGCGGGCTTCCTCCAACATCCTCCACGACGAAAAGGATCCCCGTCAGTATTCGGCTGAGGCCATTGCTCAAGATGCAGCCATTGGGGCAGCCGCAGGGGCCATTTTGGGGGCGATCACGGGCGGAGTCTCGGTGGGCAATGTCTTAGGAGGCGCCGTGACCGGAGTGGTGGTGGGCAATGTTACCGCTCCCCAGGTGGTGGTGCTGCGCCCCGGCCAATCTTTCAATCTGACCTTGGAAGCTCCGCTGACGCTGTGAGGTTCCATTTGGAGGTGTTGATGGTCGGCGACTTGTGATTCACTGGGGATCAAGTTGCCGATCCCTGTTTTCATTTCATGGCTACTGAATCCAAGCCCACTCCCCCCCTCTCCTCCACTGAGCACAGGTTTACGGCTGGAGAGGAAAGCTTCACCTACCAAGCGCTGGCCGGTTGGCAGACCCTTTTTCAGCGGGAAAAGCCGGTGGCCGAGATCTTTCACGTCGCCTATCTGAAGCAAGACTCTGCTGCCCAGCACCGCCCTCTCACTTTTGTGTTCAACGGTGGGCCTGGGGCAGCCTCTGCCTACCTGCACATGGGAGCGCTGGGGCCCAAACGGATTGGCTTCGGGCCCAATGGCAGTTTGCCTCCCTCTCCGGTGCGGCTGGTGGACAATGCCGAAAGCTGGCTGCTCTTTTCCGATCTGGTCTTTGTCGATCCGGTGGGGACGGGGTTCAGCCGCGCCCTGCCCAAGGATTCTCAAGACGCCAAAGATTCCCGGGAGAAATCCGATCCGGCGGCCAAACCCCCTCAGCCGGATGCCAAGGCGGAGGAGCCTCCTAAGGAATCACCCTTCTGGGATGTGGAACGGGATTTGCAATCCTTGGGCGAGTTCATTCAGGGCTTCCTTTCCCGATACAAACGCTGGCTTTCCCCCATTTTCATTGCCGGCGAAAGCTACGGTGGGTTTCGGGTGGCGCGGCTGGCCAAGGAGCTGCAATCCAAGTTTGGCGTAGGCTTGTCGGGGGCCATTCTCATCTCGCCTGCACTAGAGTTTGGGTTGCTGGAGACCAACGATTACAACCTCAGCACTTGGGCAACGCTTTTCCCTTCCTACGTAGCTACAGCAGCTCATCATGGACGGTGTGGCTGGGGGGAGGATTTGCAGATCCTGCTGCCCAAAGCAGAACGCTTTGCCCGGCAACGTCTGCTGCCCCTCTTGGCTATGGGAGAGGCGATGCCAGAGGCAGAACGGCAAGCGGTGTATCAGGAGATGGCGGCAGGGATCGGCTTATCTCCAGAGTATGTGGCCCACAAAGGCGGGCGGATCGATATCGCCAGTTTTGCCCGCGAGCTGTTGCGGTCGCAGCGACTGGTGCTGGGGCTTTACGATGCTTCTGTAACCACGGTGGATCCCTTTCCGGATCGGCCTACCTTTGAGGGATCCGATCCCACCTTGGATGGGCTAGATCGCTTGTTCACGGCGGCCATCAACAGCCACTTGCGGGAGACCTTGCAAGTAGAAACGGAGTTGACCTATCACCTACTGAACCTGGAGGTGTTCAAGTCCTGGCGGTTCACCCCAAAAGGAGAGTTTAAGCAAGGATTCATCGGGGCAATGGACGAGCTGCGCAGCAGCATGGCCCTCAACCCCCACATGCGGGTGAGCATTCATCATGGCTTTTACGACCTGGTCACGCCCTACTTTGCCTCGAATCACCTGGTGGATTTGATGAAGTTGGATCCGCGGTTGAAGGCCAACCTCACCCTACGTCATTATCGCGGCGGACACATGTTCTACACCTGGGATCTCTCGCGGTTGGAGTGGTTTACAGAAATGCGTGCGTTCTACTCAAAAACGGCTTCGGGCTCAGAGTTGCAAACTCTGCGCTAAGCAACTGGAGGATTGAGGCTCTTGGAAGCCTTAGCCGAGAGACTTGCCACAGCAGGTTTGCATATACATTGCATATACATATATTGATAAAATTGGATAAAATTGCATTGCCTTGACATCGAGAATCAGCCCTGATAGCATCTAGCCATGTTGGCCAGCCTAATCCTGTTCAGTTTTTGAACAAGAGCGGGGGAACCATTTCGGGGGCTTACTCTGAGCAAACGCCAGGGAGAGCATCTCTTAGCTCTAGCCCGTCAGCTAACCCCGTCGGCACTAAGAGGTGGCTACAGAGCTGTACGTCTGCCCTAGAGGGATTTTGCGTACATCGACTGGATGCCTTCCAAGGGGTTGAGGGTTGCCATCGGCACTTTCTACCCCCCTCTGGCGGCTGCTTAGCTTACTCTTCCCACTTCTCCTCACCTTACCAAACAACATGCAGAACCGCTCTCAACTTGTGGCTATCGGTCGCAGGGGAAGTTTTTGGATCCAAAGGTACGTTTGGCGAGAACAGGTCATTTTGCCAATGGCCGGATTTGCCCTGCTACTGGCAATTTGGTGGGTTGTCGCTCTTTTTCGCAGTGAGTTGGTGCCCACTCCGCCACAAGCCTTTGTTGACAATCTCGACTACATTCTTCATCCATTTTATCGGCGTGGGCCGGGCGATTTGGGCGTTGGCTGGCTCTTATTGGCGAGTTTGCGGCGAGTTTTGATTGGCTTTTTGCTGGGCGCAGTGGTGGCCATTCCTATGGGGTTTTGGATTGGAATGTCGCCATCGGCAATGGCGATGTTTAACCCAATTGTCCAGATTTTGAGGCCGGTTTCTCCGCTAGCCTGGCTGCCCATTGCCCTGTCTATTTTTAATTCGGCGGATCCCGCAGCCATTTTCGTGATATTCATCACCTCTCTGTGGCCAACTCTCATCAATACGGCCTTGGGGGTGGCCAGTGTGCCTCAGGACTATCTGGATGTGGCGCTGGTGCTGGAGATGCCCCGTTGGCGACGGATCCTCAAGATCATCTGGCCTGCCGCCCTACCCTACATCTTTACGGGCTTGCGCATCAGCTTGGGTATTGCTTGGTTGGTCATTGTGGCTGTCGAAATGCTGACCGGCGGCATTGGCATTGGATTTTTTGTCTGGGATGAATGGAACCGTCTCAATTTGAGCGCGGTGTTCCTGTCGGTGTTGCTGATTGGAGCAACGGGGCTGGTGCTGGATCTGGCTTTGCGACGAATTCAAACCTGGGTGACCCACCGACCGGCAACCCAGACCTAAAGCCGGGTGATTTTCTCTTTTTCGGTTCTTCTTGATGTCAATAATGAGCTTCGCTCTTAGAAATTTTCAGACCTAGATCAGTTTGTTTGTCAGATCTGCACATTGCTCCATCTCTGCTACGCGACGCTTGCCTGACCAGACTTATCCATCGGAGGGTTTTTCATGAAAGTTCTGGCCGAAGGTGGTGCAAAACTGTATTTCCGCCGAAAAGTCTTGCAGGGCTTGGGGGCTGTGGGGGCCGGGATCCTAGCGGCCAAAGGATACAGAGCCGTGGAGGCTGCCGATATCGAGCCGGTGGTGGATCCTGGATCCCTGGAAAAACCCAATTTAACGGTGGGCTATGTGCCGGTCAACGATTGTGCGCCCTTTGCCGTGGCCTATGAGAAAGGTTTCTTTCGCAAATATGGGTTGAATGTGCGCTTGAGCCGCGAGTCCAGTTGGGCCAACTCTCGCGATGGGGTGATCTTCGGACGCTTGGACGCCTCACCGGTGGTGGCGGGAGCAGTGACCAATGCCCGCCTAGGGGCAGAAGGGGCGCGGCGGGTTCCCCTGTGTGCGGCCATGACCATTCATCGCCATGGCAACGCCATGACCATGAACCGCGCTATGTGGGACTACGGCTTACGACCTTGGTATGAATACGACGGCGATCTGGAGTTCTTCGGACGGGATTTTCGTGGGTATTTCCAGAGCTTGCCCGTCGAGCGGCGACTGTGGGCAACAGTGCTCAGTTCCGCCATCTACGAGTACTTCATTCGCTATCTGGCAGGGGCAGCCGGGATCGATCCCATGGCCGAGTTCCGCATCATTATCATTCCCCCGCCACAGATGGTGACTCATATCCGCATTGGATCCATGCAAGCTTACATGGTGGCAGAGCCGTGGAATACCCGTGCCATTGCGGGCAATGAGGGAGTGGGGTTCACCTTCGCCCACGGCAAAGAGATCTGGCGTGGACATCCCGACCGAGTATTGGCGGTGATGGAGAGCTTTATCGAGGAGAACCCCCGCACCTACCGCTCGTTGGTGATGGCGATGATCGAAGCCTGTCGGTATTGCGATGACCACCGGGAGGAGGTGGCGGAGTTGATTTCGGCCCGCGCCTACACAGGTGCTCCCCTGCGCTACACCAGACCTGCCATTGTGGGGAACTACAACTATGGCGGCTTTGATGGGCAAGACCGGACTCGCCAGATGCCAGACAGTACCTTGTTTTTTCGGATGCCTGAGGATCTACCTCACCCAGAGCATGATCACTCCACGTTTCTGTGGCAATCTCAGGGACTCTGGCTGGTCACTCAAGCGGCCCGTTGGAACCAAATCGCCGAGATCCCTGCTGATGTGGAGGAGCAGATCCGGCGAGCATGGCGCACCGATCTGTATCGGGAGATCGCCGCTGAAATGGGGATCCCTTGCCCTGCTGAGGATTTTAAGGTGGAGCCAGAGGAGGTATTTATCGATGGCAAAGCCTTTGATCCCGGCGATCCCGTGGGTTACCTCAATAGCTTCGAAATCCGCGCCAATCGTCCTTTACAGTTTTTTCCGGGGATACGCACTACAGCTTATGGAGGCCGATCCTGATGTCTAACAAACCCCATTCTCGATAAAGCCACAAAACAGCTTAGGGGATAAGCTCTGCAAGCATCATTTGCCAAGCCTTTTTCACAAAACCCAGCCTTTAACCTATGAATGTTTCCTGTAATTTTCTACCACCGGAGATTTTGCCATGAGAGGCCAGCAGTTATTATCATTTTCTCTTTTTTACGATCGACTTTGCAACAGCCAAAAGATAAGTCAACTCAATCGAATCCAAATCTTTATCCACCTCAATCTTTTCCGGCTGCCCGTTTCTTGCAATGGGGATCTATTGGAAAAGCTATATCTTGTTCAGACCCGTGGCTTACTTGTCAATGTTGATTGATCGATCAGGAGAGGTTTTTCATGGATTACCCAGTTTCTGCTACTCAGGGCTTAAGTCTCCAAACCAAATCAGATACTTTCTTAGATATCCGAGGGGTGGTGAAAACTTATCGGAATCCGCGTGGGCAGGATTTGGTGGTGCTCGATGGCATTGATCTCACCGTAGGTGAAACTGAATATGTCTCGATTGTTGGACATTCCGGCTGCGGTAAATCCACCTTGCTCAAACTGGTGGCAGGGCTAGAGCAACCAACGGAGGGATCCCTGACCCTAGAGGGCAAGCCGATTCGCAAGCCGGGAGCCGAGCGGATGATGGTATTTCAACAATATTCATTGTTGCCGTGGCTAACGGTGCGGGACAACATTCAGCTTGCGGTGGATGAGGTGCTCAAAACCAAATCCCGTCAAGAGCGGCGGCAGATCACCGAAGAGCACATCCGCTTGGTTCATCTGGAGGCGGCTGCCGACAAATATCCCGATCAAATTTCTGGGGGGATGAAACAGCGGGTAGGAATTGCTCGGGCTTTAGCAATTCGGCCAAAGTTATTGCTCATGGATGAGCCATTTGGAGCTTTGGATGCCCTCACTCGACGCCGACTTCAGGAAGAGGTTTTGGGTATTTGGGAAACACACCGCCAGGCTGTTATCATGATTACCCACGATGTCGATGAGGCCGTCTATATGTCAGACAGAATTGTTTTGATGAGCAATGGCCCCAAGGCCCGGATTGCCGAGATTTTAAATGTCAACCTGCCGCGTCCACGCCCCAGTCGTCATGATTTGCGCGAGATGAAAACCTATCACGAACTGAGGAATCACGCCTTGGATTTCTTGGAAAGATCTTACAAGTCATAGCCTGAAAGTGACAGCCCAACCAACGGGCTCACTTTTATGGTTACAAGTTAGGTTGAGACACTTCCCGACTGCTCTGCGCCGCTTCCGCAACCACCCCCGGCCCAAGGAAGAGAAAAGCTGGGAAGCAAGGCAACGGGACAGTTTCACTCTTGACTTGAAGTGACTATAGGTCTGAGAAGTGCTCCGCAACCCCTATTCTCGCAGCCAACGGGTGGTGCCATCTTTTTGATCGATGAGGGTGATGCCCAGGGCTTTCAACTGATCCCGAATGCGATCTGCCTCTGAAAAGTTTTTCGCCTTACGGGCTGCCGAGCGCTGCGCGATCAGCTCCTCGATTTTTTTAAAGTTAAGTTCCCCATTTGTAGCTGCTTCTTTGGATCCCTCGAATTCAGAGAATGAGGGCCAACAGAATCCCAGAGTAGCCAAAATCTCCAGCAGAGCGGCGCTTTTTTGCCTCAGGGCCTGAGGCTCTAGGTGGGTTTGGCCTTGATGGGTGAGCAGGTTGTGTTCGCGGGTGAGTTCTTTGGCCAATTCAAAGGCGATAGCCAGCGCTTCAGGGGTGCCAAAATCATCGTCCATAGCAGCTTGAAAGGCTTGCATGGCCTCAGCATCAGGGGATCCCTTTTCTTCTTTGCAGAAGTGCTGGGCACAGTGGATCCCTTTCTGGAGGGTTTCCCAGCCACGGCTAGCCGCCTGCATGGCTGCCTCGGTGAGATCTATGGGGCTACGGTAGTGGGTCTGCAACAGAAACAGCCGCAAGGCCATGGGGTGATAGACGGCGAGGGCCTGTCGCAGGGTGGTGAAGTTGCCCAAAGATTTGGACATTTTCTCGCCGTTGATGTTGAGAAAACCGTTGTGCATCCAGTACTTGGCCATCGGCTTGCCGGTGATTGGCTCCGATTGGGCCAGCTCATTTTCGTGGTGGGGGAAAATCAAATCTGCCCCGCCGGCGTGAATGTCGATGTGATCTCCCAGGGTCTCCCGCACCATGGCGGAACATTCGATGTGCCAGCCCGGTCGTCCCCAACCCCAAGGGGAGGCAAACCCCGGCTCAGAAGGGGGGGCCGCTTTCCAAAGGGCAAAGTCGAAGGGATCCTGTTTCTCAGCTCCTTCTTCTCCTACCCGGCCACTGGCTCCCGCCTCCATCTCCTCCAGTTTTCGACCGGATAGCTGGCCGTAATCCGGGAACTTGCGGACAGAGTAGTAAACAGAGTACTGAACAGAGGCGGGGGTCTCTGGCTGGTGTCCCGCTTGCCGGAGGGAAGACTGGTCGGTCTGGTGTCGAATCGGATCCCGTACCCGGTAGGCAAAGCCTTTGAGCTCCAAAGATTGGATCAACTGGAACATGGCTTGCAGCGATTGCGTTGCCCTCGGGTAGAGATCGGCCCGCTTGATGTTCAGGCGATCCATGTCCTGGAAATATTCGGCGATGAAGCGCTCCGCCACCGCTTGCATGGATTCGCCACGTTCCAACGCCCGCTTGAGGATCTTGTCGTCCACATCGGTAAAATTCTGCACATACTTCACTCGGTAGCCGCGCCACTCCAAGTAGCGACGCACCATGTCCCAAACCACGTAGGTACGCGCATGGCCGAGGTGGCAGAGGTCGTAAACCGTTACACCACAGACATACATCCGCACCAGGGGCTTCTCCCCCGCAACCGGAGCTGCGGATCCCTGGGAATTGCCGACGGAAACGGATTGAGATCCACCTGCTGCCAGCGGCTGAAACACTTCCTTGCGGCGAGTCAATGTGTTATAGACAACCAAATCCATGGGTATCCCTAGTTTGTAGTTTCAGCTACAGCAAAACAGGCTTTGTCTTCCAAAAAAAGACGATGGCGCACTTTGTCTTGAATCGGATGAGGCTCGACAAAATCTCAACGAGCCAAGGGCTGGAACCATTGTGAGGCAAGCATTGTGGCTGAAATTACCTGCCAAGACTTGTCTAGATTTGTTAACTACGGTACTCTAACCTGAGTGCGAGCTAGCCTGTTCATTAGCGAGCTCCACCCCGGCTTGAGTCACCCCTGGGGTGCTCGGTGCCGAGGGGCTTATGCCCCTCATTTTGACATCTTCTTCTCTTGCACTCTAGTGTCAGCCTGTTGGTGTGAGGATGCCTTTAAAACCCACTTTCCCCAATCCCCAAAACGGGGAGCTGGATTTCCGCGGTGCTGCCGTGAGCACCCTTTCCCCCCCACCCCCAAAGGGCTCGGCAGGGATCCCTTCAGAACAGTCCTGGACTTCTGCGGATTCATCTGCCGAGGAAGCCTATCTTCTGGAGTGGGCTCCAGCCCCTCTCTCTGGGCGGTCGAAGCCAAGATGGGTTGGTTTGGCCCTCTCTCTCAGCTTAACGGGCCTGGTATGGCTTCTGAAGCTGGAGGCGGATCCCTGCGCAGAAGCTGGGGAAGAGCAGCTGCCGGCCACCCCCAGGTGCCCAACCGAGCCTGAGACAGCCCATCCAGAGCCGGGGGATTCTGCTCCTGCGCGTCGGGAATATCCGGCTTGGGCCACTGGTCTTTTGCTGATGCTGGGCTTGGCCGGAGTCGCTACCCTACAGCAGCGACAGTTGAATCGCCCCCTATCTCCGGCGGTAGAGCCGATCCCTCCCTCTGTGCATACGCTATCTGGCGCTCTGCAGCAAAACTACGAGCGGAAAAAGGAGCAGCTGCGCCAAGCCTTCGCAGAAGGGCGAATCCCGACAGGAGAAGGGCCCAGAGGCATTCTGGAGCATGAAATTCAGCCGGGGGAAACCCTCTGGCAACTGACCCAGATGTATCAGCTCGACGCGGCTGCCATCACCGTCTCCAATGGTATTCAGGCCAGTACTGAGCTGAAGCCGGGGCAAGTTCTCCTCATCCCCAGCCAACCGGGATTGATCTACACCGTCAAGCAGGGAGACACGCTGGAGGACATTGCCAACCGCTACCGAGTTCCCCAGCAGCGGATTATCGAAGCGACTCCTCTGGATCGCCCGGAATATCTGCGCATTGGCCAACGCCTGCTCATCCCCGGCGATGTGGGCGAGTTGATCCAGCGTCAGAAGGAGATGATCGCTGCCCAGAAAGCTCGCGAAGAGGAAGAGCGCCGCCAGCAAGAGGAGGAAGCCCAACGCCAAGCCGAAGCCCAAGCTCGATTACAGGCGGAGCAGCAACGCCGGGCCCAGCAAATGGAACAAGAACGGCAGGCCCTCTTGGCCGGTGGATCCCTGACCCACACAGTTGGAGCCGGTGACACCATCGAACGGATCGCCGCCCGCTATGGGGTAACTCAGCGATCCATTATTCAAGCCAACAACTTGCGCAATCCCCACTGGCTGCGCATTGGCCAACGCCTTACGATTCCGGCGCCGGGTACGCAGCCCACCCCAGCTCCCGCCCGACAGGCTCCGCCAGCGCCCCCTCCAGCCCCTCCCCAGGTTCGCAGCAGTGGGTTTGTCTGGCCGGTCTCCGGGCAAATTACCTCTGGCTTTGGCTACCGTCGCGGTCGCCTTCATGCAGGGGTAGATATTCCTGGCCCCGTGGGATCCCCCATTGTAGCCGTTCAGGAGGGAGTGGTGATCTTCGCGGGGAATGCTGGGGATGGCTACGGCAATCGAGTGGACATTCGCCATCCCAACGGAATTGTTACTCGCTATGCCCACGGCCATCAGATTTACGTTTCCACAGGCCAGTACGTGCAGCAGGGGCAGACAATCATGAGCCGCGGCAGCACTGGCTGGAGCACAGGGCCGCATCTGCACTTTGAAGTCCGCCCCGGCGGGGGCGCGCCTGTGGATCCCCGGCCCTATCTGCCCTGATCCTGTCCCAAAGCGAGACTACACAGAACAGCCAGCCTGGCCATAAATTGCTAGCCTAAAAACAGCAAACTCCAGACCGTAGGAACACGCCGATGCAGTGGGTGAACGCGCTCTCCCAGCTCCCTTCCCTAGAAGCGGCTCTGCGGCAGGTGGTGGAGGAAGCCAAGGCCAAGCTTCAGGCGGCCCAGCTGAAAAGTGCCTTGAGTCGGCAGGTGCAGACGGTGGGATCCGGCAGCTTGCCGGGGCTGCTGACAGGGTATGTTCCCTCTCAGCCTCTGCGGCCCAACCTGGGGGTTTTGTTTGTGTCGGCGGCCTTTGCCAGCGAATACATCCGGGTGTTGCCATTGCTGTCGGGGCTGCTGGAGGTGGACGTTTTGATCGGCTGCTCCGGGGGTGGCATTGTGGGTGGCGGGCATGAAATTGAGGATGGCCCGGCTCTCTCCTTGTCTTTGGCGGTCATGCCGGAGGTGGTGCTGCATCCTTTTCATCTGCGGGGGAACCAATTGCCAGACTTGGATGCGGCTCCTTCTGCCTGGGTCGATTGTGTTGGGGTTTCGCCGCAGAGCAAGCCTCATTTTCTGCTCTTGGCCGATGGATTTTCCTCTGGCATCTCAGAGTTGCTGCAGGGGTTGGATTTCGCCTATCCGGGATCCGTCAAAGTGGGGGGATTGGCCAGTGGGGGCCGCGGCCCTCGGGGCAATGCTCTGTTTTTGCTGGATGCGCGTACCCTCACACCTCGGCGGGAGCTGTATCGAGAGGGCACAGTGGGGCTAGCGCTCTACGGCAATGTGGTGCTGGATGCAGTGGTGGCCCAGGGGTGTCGCCCCATTGGGGATCCCTTGCGGGTGACGGAAGCAGAGGGGAATGTGATTCTTGGCTTGGAGGGTCGCCCTCCTCTAACGGTTTTGCAGGACTTGGCAGAGCGGCTCAGTCCCGTGGATCAGCGATTGGCCCGCCACTCTCTCTTCATCGGCCTGCTGATGGATGAGTTCAAGTCGGAGCCGACGCCGGGAGATTTCCTCATTCGCGTAATCTTGGGCGTTGATCCGCGCGTGGGGGCGCTGGCCATCGGGGATCAGGTGCGCCCTGGCCAGACGGTGCAATTTCATCTGCGGGATGCCCAGACTTCGGCAGAAGATCTGCGTTGGGCCCTCAGCCGCTATTGTGCCGAGCGCAACTTGAGGCAAAGCCCCTCTCAACCGAGGCCGGAGCCTTGTGGGGCGTTGATGTTCTCCTGTTTGGGGCGAGGCAAGGGCCTGTACGGCACTCCCGATTTTGACTCGCAACGGTTTCGGGAATTGCTTGGAGAGCTGCCCTTGGGGGGGTTCTTTTGCAATGGTGAGATCGGCCCCGTTGGGGGATCCACCTTTTTACACGGCTACACTTCCTGCTTCGGGATCTTCCGGCCCGCCCACTAGAGGGGGGATCCCTTGCCCTAAGAGCCGGCGAAATTGGATAGACTGGGGATCCCATGTCAACAGCTTGGTCAAGGGTTTCTCATGCAGCTTCATCTTAGCGAGCCGCCACTCACTCAAGGGGAATGTGCCCTGGTCTATTGCTTTGCCGCTTCCGGCGGGAATGGCCGCTTTCCTCTGCCCCCTGAGATCGCCTCTTGGGATGAAAAGGCGTGGTCAGGGCTGGTGGCGGAAACCGTTCAGGAGCAGGGGTTTCAGGGGAAGCCGAATAGCAGTGTTGCCCTGCGCCTGACAGGAGAGATCCGCAAACTGGTGTTGGTGGGGCTAGGGGATCCCGCCGCCCTAACGCTAGAAGCCCTACGACGGGCCACAGCCAACGGCCTGCGCCAGGCTCACAGCTTAAAAGCCAAGCAGGTGATGCTGTCTTTGCCGGAGACGGGGTTGGATCGGGTGCGTGGGGTTCAGGCGGTGGCCGAAGCCTGCCTACTGGTGGCGCACCGGGACAATCGGTTTAAATCTTCAGCCAAAGGGGAAGAGGAAAACAGCTTTTCTGTGCAGGAAGTAACTCTCTTGGTGCCGGGGTTGGCCCAGGCTCGCCCCGATTACGAAGTCGCGCTGCAGCGGGCCATTGAGATGGCGGCAGGAACCATCTTGGCTCGGGAATTGGTGGCTGCCCCCGCCAACATTGTTACTCCTCTTGCCCTGGCCGATACCGCCCGCCAACTGGCCCAGGAATATGGTCTAGAGGTGGAGATTTTGGGACAGGAAGAATGCGAGGCTCTGGGGATGGGGGCTTTTTTGGGTGTGGCCAAAGCCTCTGACCTGCCGCCCCAGTTCATTCACCTCACCTACAAGCCGCCACAAGGGGATCCCGTCACCAAATTGGCCCTGGTGGGCAAGGGGCTGACCTTTGATTCCGGTGGGCTGAACATCAAAACCGACTCCCGCAGCATCGCCATGATGAAAACCGACATGGGGGGAGCAGCGGCAGTTTTGGGAGCTGCACGGGCCCTAGCCGCCCTCAAGCCGCAAGTGGAGCTGCACTTCATCGTCGCTGCCACGGAAAACATGATCAGCGGCCATGCCATCCACCCAGGGGATATCCTCACCGCTTCTAACCAGAAGACCATTGAGGTCAACAACACCGATGCAGAAGGCCGCCTCACCTTGGCAGATGCCCTGGTGTTTGCGGAAAAGCTGGGCGTTGATGCCATCCTCGATCTGGCTACCCTGACCGGTGCTTGTGTGATTGCTCTGGGGGAAGAAATTGCCGGCTTGTTCACCCCAGATGAGACGCTGGCCCAGGAGCTACAGCAGGCTGCCAATCTTTCCGGCGAAAAAATCTGGCGCCTGCCGCTGGAGGAAGGCTACTTCGAGGGTCTCAGCTCCATTGTGGCCGACATGAAAAACACTGGTCCCCGCTCAGGGGGATCCATCACCGCTGCCCTGTTCCTGAAGCAGTTTGTGGAGAAAACCCCTTGGGCCCACCTGGATATAGCAGGCCCCGTTTGGACAGAGAAGGATGCAGGCTACAACAACAAAGGGGCCACCGGTTATGGGGTGCGCACCCTGGTGGAGTGGGTCTTGGCGCGGCAAGCCGCAGCAGCTTGCTCATAACCCCGCCTTTCTGGACGTTGGGCCTTGAAAAAGCATCTA
>NZ_JANSIG010000033.1:0-28866 GCF_047461975.1 Synechococcus sp. R55.3
CAACCGGGGTTGGGAACCGGCCTCGTGAGTCTTGGATGCTCCAGCTCTACTTCAAAGTCCTGCGGGTCTATGAAGCACCTGGGGCAGAGGAAGAGACTAAAATCCTGCCGTCAAGCGAATGGGGCATCAGAAACCCCATCCGCCTATGCGGTGGGGTAGTTCATCACTTGCTGCAATCCTTGGGTGGGCCTGAGGTTGGGGCAAAATCTGAGAAGGTTCTCTTCGATTCCCTAAGATTTTCGGTACACACCTTTTACAGAAGTTCTGGATGCCCGCTTATGCCTATTGGGTTGGATCGCACTCCTTCCCCAGAGCTGCTGCAGATGGCGCGCTGGTTGGCAGGAGACTTCAGCAACCAAGAGCAAGCCTGGGAAAACCCACCGTTTTTCGCCCAGATCCGGGTGGCCTATCGCCCCTTGCCGGCCCACGTTTTGGGCGGGATCGGCTTTTATGTGGAGCAAGCCTACAGTGGCCATTTGGAAGATCCCTATCGGCAGGCGGTGGTGGAATTGACTCAGGCAAGCGCTGGGATCGTGATTCGCAACTACCGCCCTCTGGAGCCGCAGCGGTGGCGGGGCTGTGCTCGGGAAAGGGCAGACCAACTGAGTCAACTGCAGGCTGCCGACCTAGCCTATCTGGAGGGGTGTGATGTGCATGTGAAGAGGCAGGGATCCCTCTTCATCGGCGCGACGGAGCCGGGGTGCCGGTGTTGCGTGGTGCGCAACGGCCAAGCCACTTATCTGCAGACCACCTTGCACCTGAGCGAGAGCGAGTTTTGCAGCCATGACCGAGGGATGGATCCCATCACCCACCAGCAGGTTTGGGGGGCCCTGGCGGGCGCTTTTCGCTTCCAAAAGGTAGTCGATTGGCAGGCAGAGCTGCTGCTGTAGGCTTCGGCCCAGCCAGCCCTGCAACCCCACAGTTGACGACGGTATTGCGCACTCTCCCTCAGTCGGCCTTGTGTACACTGTCTTTGGCCGGGATCCAATATTGCCGCGCGATGCTTCCGGGTTCGAGCATGCTGGCAATGGGAATGTTCTTTGCCGCTTGCAGACAGGATACGCTCCTTATCGGCTTAGTGTGGGTGTTCAATGCAGGTGAGGTCAAGCCCAAAGAATGAGCCACGGTCTGGGCGGGCTTGGCACAGCCCTTGGGGAATGGCAATCGCCCTAGTTGGGATCTTGGCCTTGCTGCTGCTCGGTGCCGGATGTTCTGGCCAGGGGGAATCTGTGGCTTCCCCCCCTGCGTTGATCCCTCTCCCGCCTCAGCCGGGAACCGAGTCGATTCCCATGCCGGTGCGCACGCTGGGCAACAGCCGCTTTAAACTGCTGGGCTTGAACGTGGGGGTGGCCGGAGCCGGTGCAGAGTTGCTCCTGGATACGGGCTCGGCAGGTTTGCGCATTGTAGCGACGGCGGCAGGTCGCTTTGGCCTGGAACGGACGGGGATCCCTTCCACTGTGACGTTCGGAGATGGCACGCAATTTATCGGGGTGTTGGCCCGCGCCCCCTTCAGCATAGGAGGGATCCCCAGTCGGGAGCCGGTAACGATTCAGTTGATCGACCGGATCACCTGTGTGGACGCCCTGGTGGCCAGTTGTTCAGAGAACTTGTTTGGAGAAGGGCGGCCCTTCGCCGGGATCCTAGGCACGTCCTTGGATGAGCGCAGCCCCGACCGCGAGCTGTTTAGTCCGCTCACCCGCCTTCCGGGCAATTTCCGCTCTGGGTACATTATTCAAACGGGGGGCTTCAACTCCACCCAGGGCCTGTTCACGGTTGGCCTAACGGCTGCCAACACCGTCGGCTTCAATTTCCGGCAGTTTCCCCAGGTGGGAAGCTTTCCCGACGGCACCCCCATCTGGCGGGATGAGGCTTTACAAGTGGCCTACAGCATCAGCAACACTTCTATTCAAAATGCTCTCAGCCCCACCGTTTTTGACAGTGGTTCTTCCGACATTTTTCTCAACGTCAGGCTGTTGGGGGCAGCTCCTTTCTCCACCTCGACCTTGCCCCCCGGCGCTGAATGGCGAGCTGTGCTGGAGGGGGCTTTTGACTACCGCATTCGGGTTGGCTTTCCCATTACGCCCAGCCGGGATCGGATTTTTGTTAACGGCAACCAAGGAGTGCAACTGTTGGGCATGCCACTGTTTTTCAACGCCGACGTTGCCTTTGATATTGAAGGCGGTCGGATCGGCTTTCGCCTACGTTGAGACGAAGTTGTTTTCAACATCCAAAAGCATTGGGATCACTTGCGGAGAAGAACTTGCCATGTTCGGCCGAGCCTTGAAAACCGGGAACAGCACGCTGCACAGATGGCCTTGGGTTTGGGGGCTACTGCTGCTCTGTTGGCTAGGGCTGAGCGGGCCGGCTTGGTCGATCAGCTTGGGGGATCCCTTGCCGGAGTGGGCTGAGTCTGTGCAGGTGGGACGACAGCGGCTGCGCGGGGTGGAGCAATACCGCGGCCAGGAACAAATCCGCGCCTATGGCAACGAAGCAGGACGGGTGTTTTGGATTCAAATCAACAGCAGCGCTGACTTGCCCCCGGATTACCGAGACTATTTGGGCGAATACCAACAATTTCTGGTAGAAGCTGTAGAAGTGGTGCCGTTGCGAGCCCGACGGCTGCGCTTCCGCCAGGGAAATCGCAGCGCCGAGTGGCAGGTGGTGGGCATGAGCGGTCGGTTTCAGGCAGAGGCGATCAGCGAAGATTTGGCCCCGCAGCCGTGATTTCCACCTTGCCTTGCCCCACAAGCACCGGCTGCTGTGAGGCTCGAGACCGTTCTGCCAACAGTTGCCTGCATAGGGGCAGGATCTCGTCCAAGACCGCTTGGGCGGTGGGGTAACGGGCATCTGCGTCGGGAGCAACCATGCGCTCCAAAATGGCCAGCAGGCGGGGATCCCCGAAGCCGAAGGGGATGGCTTCTGCCAAAGGTTCGCCGATCTGCGGCAACGTCCCTACGGACATTTCCACCGCCACCCGTCCAAGGGCGAAAATATCACTGTTGAAGCGGGGGCAGCCAGACAACTGTTCAGGGGGAGCATAGTCGCTGGTGCCGATGAAGACACCGGGGAAGCGATCTTGGCCGGGCTGGTTGCCAATGTGTTGGATGGCACCGAAATCGATCAGGGTGAAGTGGGTACGTTGGCCTCGTCGGGTTTGGATGATATTTGGGGGTTTGATATCGCCGTGGATAACGCCGTGCTGGTGGACAAAGACAAGGATCTTGAGAAGCTCACAGAGGAAGTAGGCGGTTTGGGCCGGCGACCAGATCACTCCCCGATTGGCGTGTTGCCGCAGCGAGGATCCCCGGACAAAATCTTGCACGGTGTAGAACTGCCCGTCTTCTTCAAAGTGGGCCAACAGCTTGGGAATATGAGGATGGTGGCCCAGCTTCTCCAGAATTTTAGCTTCCCGCTCAAAGGCTGCCCTGGCAATTTCGGCTATTTTTTCGTGTTTCCCGGTTCGGTCTTCCTCTGCTTTGTCATCCATGCGTCGCAGGCGCTTGACCACACAGAGGGGATGGCCGGGGCGATGGGTATCGCGGGCTAGGTAGGTTTGGCTAAAGCCGCCGATGCCGATCAAACGTTCCATTTGGTAGCGCCCATTGCCAACCTGGTTCGGTTGCTTGTCAGCACAGGCTCCCTGGGCCGCGCCCAAAGCAAGTTGCGAGCGAATGCGGGCCAGCACAACCTCTGGAACGAAAGGCTTGGTGAGGTAGTCATCTGCCCCCAGGTCAAAGGCGGCCACCATTGCCGCTGCATCGTTGTAGCCGGAAAGAATCAGCACCGGCAACTCCGAGCGGGAACGGGCCGAGCGGATCATCTGCAACAGCTCCAGCCCATTCAGCTCCGGCAGCGCCAACTCCATCAGCACCAGATCTGGCGATTGATGAATGATGGCTTCCAAAGCCTTAGTGCTGTTCTGCGCTTCAAGGACGCTGTACCCAGCTTGCTCAAGGTGGGATCTCAACTGCCGGTTAACCGCGGGATCCCTGTCCACCAGCAGAATTTTGCCAAGCCGTTTTGCAGAGGTCATCGCAAGCGCCCGCGCAGCCCTGAGCTGAGTATATCCAATCATGCCGTTCCTCAACGGTGTTCCCCATCTGCATAAGTGCAGGCAAAGTACACATCAGCCCTATGCACCTGGGCCTTTGTCGGCAACTATGACAAAGGTTACGTCGTAGCCCCCTCTCTTGATTGTCACTGGGGTAGAAGAAAGGGATCCCTGGCTAAGTATCGATGGTGAAGGCTTATCATGGAAAGGAGTTTAAACGCAGAGTTTCTCAATGAGCCTACTCCAGCAAAAAGTTGAGGCTACACTCAATCACTTCTTCGTCAAGGAGCTAACTCAAGAAGAGCTCACCTTCTATGAGTATAGTTGCAGGCCAAACCCTCTTCCAGATCTAGGAGAGGAGCAGAGGGCTCTCTCCAAGATTTGTAATCAGCTAGGTGTAATGGCTGTTCGTCTGGGAAATCGCATCATAACCCGAGAAAAAGTTCCGGCCAGTAAACTCAAAACAGAGGAATGGGAGTTGGAAGAGCTTGGTTCTAAGGCTCTAGATTGTACAGACCCTACAGAGAGACAGGCTCTAGAAACTTTCGAGCGCAAGAAACTAGATTGGAGTCTAAGATCTAAGTACAAAAGAACAGAGATTGAGCGATCAACAGGAGGAGGATTGATCTGGTGGGTTACGGGTCTGGAAGGAGTAGAACGGATTAAGGACTCGGAAGGAGTAAAACCACTTTGCGGAGATGGGTGGGAGGTTCACAGAGGAAGAGAGCTAGACGTTGTTATTAGACAAGATAAGAAGCTCTATCTAGAGATCGACATCCGATACCATTTCTACAGCCCATGGACGCTGCATGAGTGGCTGGAAAATTACCCAGATGTCTCAATTGAAATTGTACGAAACACATACAGGACAAAAAATAATAAATACCCAACTTGGGAGTATCGAGGCATTATTTCCAATCAGTCGCCAAGGGAAGTATGGTTAGCGGAGCTAAACACTAGCTTAGCGGATTATCATGTACAGAAGTACGGAGCAACTCCAGAAGAAGTTGATGGCTCTCTGGTGGTTCAAGTGGTCTCGAGAGAACGCAATTTCAGACAAAAGTCAGAGCCTATCCTTCATCTATCGCGGAGACTGTCGCCTGTTTTAACTTTGGAGATGCTAGCAAGTATAGGAGATCAAAGATGGACTGGCAAAAAAGTTAGCTCCTTGGTTAGCGAGCACATCAGAAAAAGTTTAGAAGAGAGATTGAAAGAGTCTAAAGAGACCGCAAAAACTATTATAAAAAATGTCTACAATATTTCTGACTTTCAGGCTGATCCCCTAAAAGCAGAAGGATACATTATGCCAAGGCCAAGGCTATTGGGGTTTGGTCATAGACAAGTCCAAAACCCCGCGAGAGTTAGGTACCAAGGATGTGCAAGAGTTGGCGAGACAAAGTTTGGACTTCTAAATCTTGACGATAATAAACGTGAGTATCCTACTGAGGTTCGCAAGTGCCTACTTGAAGTAGCTAAAAAGAGCGGAGCAAGAGTTGAAATAGACTTTTACGCAACCCGTCAAGATTTGCCTGAAGGCGACCTTGCTCAACAGAGGTTTTGGCAAAGCTGGGCCGACAAAGGGATCAAAACCGTTCTGGTTGTCATGCCCTTGTCGCCTAATGAGCACAAGCAAAAGATCCGCTTGCAAGCACTTCGAGCAGGAATAGCAACTCAGTTTATGATTCCTGGAGCTGACCCCTACAAAGCTCTAAATGTCGTACTAGGACTTCTGTGTAAAGCTGCGTGGCAACCCGTGTTGCTTGAACCCCTCGATCATCCTGAGTGCTCCGAGCTTACCATTGGTTTTGATGTGGGGACGAATCGAGAGCTTTACTACGGAACCTCTGCCTTCGCGGTACTGGCCAATGGTCAAAGCTTAGGCTGGGAGTTGCCCGATATACAAAGAGGAGAAACTTTTTCCGGCGAGGCAATTTATCAAACCGTGTCCAAGCTCGTCAATAGATTCTACAACAAATTTCATCGATACCCTAGAAAGGTTCTTTTGATGAGGGATGGCTTAGTTCAAAGAGGCGAATTTGATAAAACAATTGAGGAACTAAGAAAAGAAAAGATTGCTGTGGATATTGTTGGGGTGCGCAAAAGTGGCGCGGGAAGAATGGGGATTCAAGAAGAAGGCAGATATAAAGATGCTGCGATAGGCACCATTATTTTCAATCACCCTGAAAAGTCATTTACTCTAGTAACAAGTCAGCCCATCAAGAAGGGTTCAGGCTCCATTGGGAGTGCAAGGCCATTGCGAGTTATTCACGAATATGGAAGCACCCTCTTGGAAGTACTGGCCCTGCAAACCTACCATCTTTCTCAGCTTCATCCTGCTAGTGGGTTTCAGCCTTGCAGGCTCCCTTGGGTGTTGCACTTTGCCGACAAAAGCAGTAAAGAGTTCCAGCGCATTGGCAACAGCATTTTTAGTGTGCTGCAGAACATAAACCGAGAGAAGTTGATTGCCGTCTAGCCAAGGGAGGGGATCCCCACCTGCCGGCCTTGCTAGGATTGGGGGGGTGGTTGGTGTTGCGGCTATGGAGATGAATGAGGTCTGGAAGACCTTTCTGAGCAATCCTGTTCCGTTCTGTGGCGGTTTTCTCAGCGGCCTGCTGCGTTTGGATGTGAAGCAAGATCCGCTGCGCAGTTGGCTGGAGTCCCAGGGGCTGAGGGTGGAGGAGCCCCCGCCTTCCGGTCGCTCCGACGGCCCCCAATCCATTTCCATTGAATAGGCGTACTCAATCGGCGGGCAGAGAGTAGGGATCCCTTCCAAAGGGTTACTCACGGTCGTGGGAAGCGCTCCGATCCCGGCAGAAGCAGTGGCAAGAAGGGCAACAAGAGCAGGGTTGCGAGGTGAGCTGATGTTCCCTGAACCCTCCCAATTTAGGAAGCGGCAGGGATCCCTTCGAGGCTGGGGCTATCTCGGCGGGGTGGTGTTCCTGGCAACGGGACTGGTCGGTCTGCCGTCAGGGGATCCAGCCGTGGCCCAATCGGCTCCCTCTTCTCTTGCCAGCCCTAAGCAGGATCCCCAAGCTTGGCTGGAGCGCTACAACGCCGCTCTAGAGCAATTGCCCCCTTTGCCCAACTTGCAATATCGCCAGCAGGTGCGGGTGGAGGGATCCCAAACCTTCACAGCCACGTTGGATGTGCTCTACCGCCGCGACGGCAGTTGGCAGGCTTGGGTAGCCGAAGGGGATCGCATCCGCCTCTTGGATTCGCGCCAATTGGAAGTGGTGAACCAGTCGGATCTGCTGCAGCTGTACTCGGTGTATGTGAGCCGACCGGAAGCCCTCTTGCCCTCGGTGAGCTTTTACTTGAAGGCGGATCCCAGCCGCTACCGCGTCCTCTCCTCAGAACGGGTGGATTTGGCTGGATCCCCTGTCCAGCACTTGCGCCTAGAGCCCATTCAGGAAGGCCAGTTGCGGGAGCTGTGGCTGGATCCGCAGTCGGGGCTGCCGCGGCAGGTGTTGCTGTTTTTGTCGGGGGTGTGGGGGCAGGCCTATGTCCTGATGGGGTTTACGGCGGTGCCAGCTCCCGAGGGAGGGGAGCGCTACTGGCTGCCGGAGAGCACCCGCATCAATTTGGGCTATGGCTTTTGGACCCTGGAGGGCCTGAACCGCCGCGTGTTCAGGGGATCCCTGTCCATCCAGCATGACTACCAGGACTACCGCATTTTGCCAGAAGGGACGCAGTTGCGCTTTTTGCCTTCGCAGCCGCCGGTGGATGCGCCGCCGGTGGTAGCCGGCCTGCCGGGGAGCGCTCCTCAAGCGGAGTTGGGAGATGTGCGGGCCTTGGGAGTGGATGAGCAGGGCAACCAGCAGTTCAGCATTGGCCTGGGCCGGCGCTCCAGCCCGGACAATTCCTTGGAAGACCGAATCGTTGCTTTCAACCTAACCCGACCCACCAGCCGCAACGCCCTGACCCAAATCGATACTTTAGCTCTTTTGCCTCTGGGGAATGGCCAGTTGCCCATCTATCTCTTCCAATTCGACACCGGTCGCCCCCTCTCGCCCCTGCAGGGGGTAGAGCGCCCGCAGGTGGATCCCAACGAGGTCTTCGCTCCTAAGCCGCCAGCCATCAAACTCTTTGGAGATTAGCTCCCCAATGCTGATAGATGCTGCCTATGGGGTGATCCCCATCCTGCCCCACCCACCCGCCCAGGAAGCTCCCGGACCCGGCTCTTCGCATTTGTATCTGCTCATCCAGCACCAGAAGGGGCATTGGGCTTTCCCAAAAGGGCACAAGGATGGCTCCGAAAGCGACCTGGAGGCGGCACAGCGAGAATTGCGAGAGGAAACCGGCTTGACCGACTACCAGCTTCTGACCCTGCCCGGCCAGTCTGACCCTTTGACGCTGCAGGAAGCCTACACCTTTACGGATCCAGAGGGGAACCGAGTGGCCAAAACCGTTACCTACTACGTGGCCTTGCTGCCGCCCCAATTTCCTCCCCCTGAGCTACAGGTGCAACCAGAGGAGGTGGCCGCCTACCGCTGGTGCTCCTACCCCGAAGCCTTGGAGCAGATCAGTTTTGAAGAGAGTCGGCAACTGCTGCGCCGCTGCCAAGCCCACCTGGAGCAGCTTTGGAAATTGGAGAAGACCTAAGTTCCGTATTTTTACGGAAGAGGTTTATCGGGGTTACCTTTATACTGTCCTGCGGGCTTTCCGTGGGAAGTTCCCGAGTAAGAAAGCCAGCAGACAATCTGAGGGCTAGCCTTCACCTTTAGAGATTGGCTGATGAGCAATAGTCATCGATCTCCCCAGGAGGAGAGTTTTTCTGAATACGGATTGAACGCTGAAACTGCCTTTGAGTTCGTGCAGCCTTGGCCGTCTTGTTGGGCTTGGCTCATCTAAAAGATCTCGTCTGGGTCAGGGCTGGGCTTGAACTGTATTCTGGAAAGCATTTTTTCACCGGCTTGTGGGGTAGCTAAGACTTCAGTCGTGTCATCAACCTCAGCGCAGGAAATTGTCCGAGCACGTCCTCTCGACCCATGAACCGTCCCCCCGTCTGTACAGAAGTCTCGGCCCATCTGCTGAACGCAGAGGTCAGCTTCACAGGAGTTGTTCGGTATTTCAGTGCCTTGGACAAAGGGGAGGGGCTGGGCACTTGGTCATTGGTGTTTCACCAAGGTCGCCTGGGGTTTGCTCACCACAGCTTGGAGCCCTTGGAGCGCTTGGAGCGCCACCTGCGTCGGCTCAGCCATCAAGTCTTTTCTCTGACTCGCCAAAATTGCCTACGCATCCATCGGCAGGTGGAGGCGCTATTGGCTCAGGAGACTGGGCCTCTACCTGCAGACCTTCTGGGGCTGAGTTGGATGGTAACGGAGCAACTGCTGCCTTGGGAAGCTGCGCGCAGGTTGAATGCTTGGATCGGCGAGGAGGTGCTGCAAAATCTGTTGCTGGTTCCAGGGGGCTTTCAGCAGGAGATCATCCCACTGGACAACGTGCCCACCCTGGGCCAGTGGGATGGGGGATCCCTGCTCGACCTGATCCAAAAGCGGCTACGGGCATGGCAATCTTTGGGGCCTGAGATCACCTCCCCCTACCAACGGCCCTACTTTGCCAGCCGGGCCCAGGCAGAACGCCTTCCCGCCGAGCAACAGGAACGGCTAGGCCGGTTACTGAAGGGGTTTAGCTTCCGCCAGTTGAGCGCCCTTCTCGATCAAGACGACCTCCAGATCGCTCGCCGCCTACATCCTCTGGTCAAAGCCGGTATCCTTGTCCTGCGGGATCCCCAGCCCCCCTTTGATCGGCTGCCCAAAACCTACTCGGCCAAGCTTGAGACAGAATCACAGCCCTCAGAAACTCCCACCGTCCCTCTTCACCTGGCCAACGGGCTTGCAGATCTAGGCCCATCTCCCCAGGCCTCGAAAACCTGGATTGTGGCCTGTATTGACGACAGCGAAGCCATGCTCAGCGAGTTGCAGCGGTTGTTGGAAGGGCACAACCTGGTCATTCACACCATCAGCGACTCTTTGAAAGCCCTGATGAAGCTGACCACCCTCAAGCCAGATTTGATCCTGCTGGACGTGGGTATGCCCAACGTGGATGGCTACCAATTGTGCAGCCTCATCCGCAAATCCTCCGTGTTAAAGGATGTGCCGGTGGTGATGGTCACAGGCCACAAAGGTCTGATCGATCGGGTGAAGGCGCGCCTGGCCGGTGCCACCGATTACCTGACCAAGCCCTTTCGGCAGGAAGAATTGCTGCAGATGGTGTTTCGCTATCTCAGCTAGGGATCCCTCTAAAGGTTCGTCGAAAAAGAGATAAGGAGATGTCGAT
Source organism: Synechococcus sp. R55.3 (assembly GCF_047461975.1). Lineage (NCBI taxonomy): Bacteria > Bacillati > Cyanobacteriota > Cyanophyceae > Synechococcales > Synechococcaceae > Synechococcus > Synechococcus sp. R55.3. The sequence continues at coordinate 10,331 of NZ_JANSIG010000033.1, forward strand.
CATGGTGAAAGTTCTTGTGGTGGAAGATGTGGCCTCGGAGCGACAGCTCATCAGCGATTACCTCCGCTCAGAAGGCTATCAGGTGGTAGCGGTGGCCAACGCCCAAGAGGCATTGCAGCAGATCCGCAACGACAAACCCGATGTGGTGCTGACGGACTTGGTCATGGAAGGCATGAGCGGGCTGGAATTGTGCCGCCAAATCAAGAAAAACCCGGAAACCCAAAAGTTGCCCGTTGTGGCCTGTACTTCTAAAAATCAAGAGCTGGACAAACTCTGGGGCATGAAGCAAGGGATCGATCTTTATCTGACCAAGCCTTTTACCCGCGAAGACATTTTGCGGGCCGTGAAATCAGTAGTGCTCAGCCCGAGCTCATGATTTTTGCCACTCCTGTCCTTGCTGAGCTGCGCCTCCAGTTAGGATCCCTGTGATTATCACGAATTGTTCTTAGGAGATGTCTTAGAATTGGCAGAGCGAGAACGGCAATGGCGGTAGCTTTCTCCCCACACAGCCCTACTTCTACCCGTACCGGCGAGCTGTACTTACATCTACAGTTGGGGGTAGACTGTCGGGCCCTTTTGCCCATGGCATTTGCCCAGGAAGCTCTAATTGTTGGCCCGCACCACTTTACCCTTCTCCCCAACCAGCCCGCATGGGTGCTGGGCTTGTTCAACTATCGCAATCGCATTCTCTGGGGACTGGATCTGCCGCAATTTCTCGGCCTAGAGCCCTTGGACTTTGGGCAGCCCGAACACCACTTGGTGGTGATGCGCCCAGAATTTGGGGGCTCTGCATCGCCAGTGCGAACAGGCTTGGGCCTGGCAACCCAACACGTGAAAGGAGTAGCTCGAGTGCCCGCCGAGGAGATCCAACCCTTAACAAAAGCCCAGGCAGCACAAAACAACTTTCGACTGGAGAACTTCTACGACTCTTGCAAAGGGCTGGTGTTGGAAGGGGATGAGCCTCTCTGGGTGCTCGACCCTCTTGCCATTGTCCAAAAGCTCAACTCAGTTGATTCCTCGGCAAACCCTTGATCTTGGCGACCTTTTCCCCGACTTACCCTCACTTAAAGGCAAAATTCTATGGTTTCCTTCCGTCCCCTCTTTCTCAGGCCTGCTCCATCTTCACGGCCCCAACGCAAAGTCGCGGGATCCCGCCTGGCCCTGGCAATCAGTTTTCCTCTGGGCATCAGCTCCCTGCTGTTTGCCGTCTCTGCCGGCAGCGTAGCCCGCACCTATTTCGAGTTCAAGCCGGCGATCTCGCGGCAGTTCACCCTGCAAAACCTGAGCGATCAGGTGATCTATTTGGATGAAGTCTTGACCATGTCTGCCCGCATGGCCGCTGCCAGCGGGGATCTGTCCTGGGAAGAGCGCTACAACATCCATGTCCCTCAGTTGGATGAGGTGCTGGCGGAGATTCAGCAATTGGATCCCGCCTCTTACGAAGCCTATGCAGCCAAAACCACAGCAGCCAACATCAAGCTGGTGGAGTGGGAAGTGCAGGCTTTTGATCTGATTCGGGCCGGCGAGCAGGAACGGGCTTTCAACTTGCTGCACAGCCCTGAGTACGAAGAGCAAAAGCGCATCTACGCCGAAGGGATCAACCAAACCCTGGAGGCCATTCGCAGCAACATTCAGGCCAGCGTCCAGCTTTACGAGCAAAATCTGCTGCAGGCTTTGATCTTTTCCGGCATCAGCTTCCCGATTCTGCTGCTGAGCTGGGGGATCATTTTGATCCTGGTGCGCAACTTTGTGCGGGAACGCAACGCCACCTACGAGCGACAAGTTTCCGACACCCGACTGGCCCAGCGGTTTGCCGATATTGCCCGGATTCGCCAAGAGCAAGAGCTGATCGATCCCCTAACTGACTTGTTGGGCGAGATGCGCCAGCGCTTCGGTGCCGAACGAGTGGCCTTCTATCGCTTGACCGCTCCCGAAGAGGCGCAGGTTATCGCTGAATCTCACGACAGCCGCCTGCCCGACACCTTGGGCACCCTCCTCCGCAGGATCCCGGCTCCGATCCAGCAGGCTCTCCACGGCGGGCAAGTTTACGCTTTTGGCCCGGTGCCTAGGCCAGATCTGGGCGCCGACTACCTGCAGAGGCTGGCCACAGCCCAACTGAAAGCCGAGATGATAGCGCCGGTGGTGCGTGGCGATGAGCTTTACGGTTTTTTGGCAATAGGCCGCGCCCAAAGCCAGAGCTGGTCTGACGAAGAACAGAAAACCTTGGCAGAGCTGGCCAACCGCCTGGGTCAAGCTTTGGGTAACCTGGGGGCGCTGGAGCAAAAAGCCGTGGCCGCCCAGGAACGGGAGCGGTCGGAAGCGCTGCAAAGAGAGCTGCTGCAGCTTATCAGCGAGGTCACAGAAGCCTCGCGGGGGGATCTCACGGTGCGGGCGCAGCTAACAGCCGGACAAGTTGGCATCATGGCGGACTTTTTCAACGTCATTATCGAGAGCTTGCGCGACATCGTGATTCAAGTGCAGCAGGCCGCCGGTCAAGTCAACCAATCCATTGGTCGTGACGAGGCAGCCATTCGCGAGTTGGCCGAAGCCGCTCTCCGACAGGCCACCCAAATCGAAGAGACCTTGCGCTCTGTCGAGCAAATGACGCTCTCAATCGAGGAGGTAGCCGATAAAGCCCAACAGGCCGCCACCGTTGCCGAATCTGCCGCCGCCACGGCCATCAACAGCAGCTTGACTATGGATCGCACAGTGCAAAACATCCTGCAACTGCGGGAAACGGTGGCCGAAACGGCCAAGAAGGTGAAGCGGCTGGGGGAATCTTCCCAGCAGATTTCCAAGGTGGTGTCCTTGATCAACCAGATTGCGCTGAAAACCAACCTCTTGGCGGTGAACGCCAGTATCGAGGCAGCCCGTGCTGGCGAAGAAGGGCGAGGTTTTGCGGTGGTCGCCGAGGAAGTCGGGGCACTGGCGGCCCAGTCGGCAGAAGCCACCCGCGAGATCGAGCGCATTGTGGAAGGGATCCAACGGGAAACCGGCGAGGTGGTACAGGCGATGGAAACCAGCACCGGCCAGGTGGTGGAGGGAACCCGCTTGGTGGAAGCAGCCAAGCAGAGCCTGGGACAAATTGTGGAAGTCTCGCGGCAGGTGAACCAGCTCTTTCAGGCCATTGCCCGCTCCACCGATGCCCAGGCAGATGCATCTCAAACGGTGCGCCAGTTGATGCAGCAAATCGCCAACATTGCCGCCCAGACGGCGGCAGCCTCGCAGCAGGTGGCCAACTCTCTCCAGGCTACGGTGGCGGTTGCCCGTCAGTTGCAGACTTCTGTGTCCACCTTCAAGGTGGGGGAGGCGGTTTAGCATGGGGCCGAATCCCACTTCCCTCGACCCACGCGAGTGGCAGGTTAGGCTGCAGTTTTTGGACGAAGCCCAGGCTTACCTCGACACCCTGGAGGCAGGGGTGTTGGGCCTGGGATCCCAGAGTTTGGATCGCCCCCGTTTGGATCGCTTGCTGCGGGCTGCTCATTCCATCAAGGGCGGGGCGGCCATGATGGGCTTTCCGGTGCTTAGCGACTTGGCCCATCGCCTGGAAGATGGTTTCAAGATCTTGCAGGTGGATCCCCAAAAAGCCGACCCCGCAGTGGAGCGCAACCTCTTGGCGGCGTTGGATTGCATGCGCCAAATAGCCCAGCAGCACCGCCAGCAGCGGCTTTTGGACGAATCTTGGCTGGCAGAGCGGGTGCAGCCTCTTTTCGATCAATTGCGAGAGCAGTTGGGAGAGTTGCAGCCTGAGGACAACGTCCAAGTCCTGGCAGCAGAGGCCGGGGGCGATATGCGGGTGCTGCTGTTTGCAACCGAGGTGGAGGCTTGTCTGCAGCGGTTGGAAGGTGTGCTGGCCCACCCCGAGCAGCCCTGTTTGCGGGAGGAGTTTCTCATTGCTGCCCAAGAGCTGGGGGCGCTGGGGGAAATGTTGGATCTGCCTGCCTTTGCCACCCTGTGCGGCTCAGTAGTCCAAGCTCTGGAGACGCTGCCGCCAAATGCCAAGGAGCAGGTGTTGCCCGTTGCTCAGGCGGCTTTACAAGCTTGGCGACGCTCGCAGGCCCTGGTGCTGGTCGGTCAGGTCGCTCTTCTCCCCAGCTCCTGGGATCCGGCAGAGCCTCCAGTTTCCCCCCCGCCAGAAGCCCCTCCCCCTGCAATGGCAGGAGCCACCGAGCTGCCGGATTCGATTCCAGCCGGGGCCAAAAGCGCTGCCGAGATGCTACGGGTGCCGGCTCGCCCTCTGGAACAGTTGGGGGAGCTGTTGGGAGAGCTCATAGGGGAGCGCAACCGCTTAAACAGTCGCCTGCAACGGCTGCGGGAGCTGGTCAGCTTGTTCAAACGGCGGGTTCGCACTCTAGAAGAAACCAACAGCCGCCTGCGCAGCAGCTACGACCGCGTCGCTGCCACCGTGCCTGCTTCTGTGCTCTTGAAAAAAGAAGGGGATCCCGGCCTGACCTTGGCCGGTACCTTTGACCTCTTGGAGATGGATCGCTATGGAGAGATGCACCTGCTGACCCAAGAGGTGATGGAAACCGTTGTGCAAATTGATGAGGTAACCCACGATATCGACACCACCCTGCAGGAGACCGAAGGCAGCGCCCGCCAGCTCAGCCGCCTCTCCAGGCAAATGCAAACCCGTCTCGACCAGGTGCGCATGCAGCCTCTATCGGATTTGACGGATCGCTTCCCCAGAGCGCTGCGGGAGCTGAGCTTAGCCCATGGCAAGCCCGTGGAGCTGCGGGTCTTGGGGGGATCCACCCTAATCGAGCGCTCGATTTTGGAGGCCTTGGCGGATCCCTTGTTGCACTTGGTGCGCAACGCCTTTGACCACGGCATCGAGGCTCCAGACACCCGCCTGGCCCAGGGCAAGCCGGCCAAGGGCCTCATCGAAATTGCCGCCAGCCAACGGGGCAACCGCACTCTGATCACGGTGCGAGACGATGGGGCAGGGATCTGTCTGGATAAAATCCGGGCCCGCGCCTTGCAGATAGGGTTTTCCGCTGCCGACCTGGCTGAGGCCAGCTCCCAGGAGCTGCTGGAGTTGATCTTCCAGCCGGGCTTCAGCACCGCCGAGCGAGTCAGCGAGCTATCTGGACGGGGAGTGGGTCTAGACGTGGTACGCACCAACCTGCAACGAATTGGCGGCCAGGTGCAGGTGGAATCTTGGCCGGGACGGGGCACGCTGTTTACCCTCACTCTGCCCGTTTCTTTGAGCGTCACCCGCGTGCTGCTGACAGAATGCCAGGGGTTGATGTTGGCTTTTCCGGCCAACGCAGTGGAAGAATTGCTTATCCCCCCGCAGTTGCCTGCCGATTCCTTTCTCTGGGAAGGGGAGCAGATCCCTTTAATTCCTGTGGGCCACTGGTTTCGCTTCGCGCGCTGGCAGCCTCGCCGGGAAATTGACGAGACCCCCCTTCTCGACCGACCTGTGGTGCTGCTGGTGGTAGAAGACAACCGGCCCTATGGCCTGTTGGTGGATCGCTTTTGGCGGGAGCAAGAGGTAACTCTGCGCCCGGTGGAGGGAGGTCTGCCTCTGCCGTCGGGATTCTCCGGCTGTACGGTTTTGGCCGATGGGCGAATCGCTCTTTTCGTGGATCCGCCTGCCCTCTTGAGCTGGCTGCTCGCCCAGCGGGATCAGCCCTGTCAGTCGGCAAGGGATCCCCTTCCCCAGCCCAGGTTTGCCGCCCAGCCCACCCTGCTGGTGGTGGAAGATTCGGTCAACGTGCGCCGCTTCTTGGCCATGACCCTAGAAAGAGCAGGGTTCCGGGTTGAACAGGCTCGCGACGGACAAGAGGCCCTCGAGCACTTGCAGAGAGGAATTCCCATCCGAGCGGTGATTACCGACATTGAAATGCCGCGGCTGGATGGCTTTGGCTTGCTGGCCCAGATTCGTGCCCACCCCCTGTATGACCAGCTTCCCGTGGTCATGCTCACCTCCCGCAGTGGCGAGAAACACCGCCAACTGGCCCAGCGGCTGGGAGCCAGCGCCTACCTCTCCAAGCCCTTCCAGGAACAGGAGCTGATCCAAAAGCTGCGGCAACTGCTGCAACCAGCCTCTTCGGCACCTTCCACCGGCGTTTTGATGGCGAGGTAGTCCATGCCCCTGCTTTCCCCTCTGCGCCTGCGTCGTCTGGCTCGGCAAGAACAACTGAGAAACCGGCAGACCTTGATTACTTTCCAACTGGGCTCCTACTGCTTCGGCCTCCCTGTTGATCGGGCGCGGCGAGTTTTTAGCTGGGCAGAGTTTCAGCTTGCTCAGGAGGGCGGCCCCCAGCTTTTGGATACCGGTCGTTTGTTGCTGGGCCGAGGGATCCCTTTTCAACCGGAAGGGGTTATTCTGTTGCAGCCAGGCAGTTCTGAGGACGGATTGTCCGACCAGATCGACAACCCAGAAACAGGGGCTCTGCCCATTCCCACTCAGCCCCTCCTGCGCCGTCTGCCCTCTTCCCAGTTGCAGCCTCTCCCCAGCCGCTATGCAGCTCAGGCCCGCCAAAGGGGTATTGTGCAGTGGATCCCGCCAGTTGAAGGTCAGCTCCCCCTGTTGGTGTTCGACCCTCATCTCTGGCCTGCCTGTTCTTGAGAAGGGAGAAGGGGCAGTTGCAGCTCTGGATTCTCCACGCGGGTTAGCTCCCAGCGGAAGTGCTCCCCACCCCGTCGCTGCCAATTCAATTGGAAGGGTTGCTCCAGCGCATTCACCTGATCTCGCGTCAGGTTGGCCAAGGGGCCGCCGGATCCCTCGATCACAAACCAGAGAGTGGCCTGTCCTTGGCGACTGGGATCCCCTGGGCCGAGCTGCACCTGCAGCGCTTGGGGTTGGAGGCGCAAGCGAAAAAATTGCCCGAAGATCTCGCGGCTGTAGGCCAGCGCCCGCTGCTTATCCAGGCCCCAACCATCGCTATAGGCCTCAGAGACCAGCATCTCCACCTGATCCCAGTTGCGCTGCTCCACCGCCCGCAGCAATCTCTCCGTGTGGACGCGGATTTGTCGCTCAGGCCGCCCGTATTGCCAAAAGGCTCCCACCCCGATAGCCAAGACGACGGATCCCACCACCCCCCAGCGCAGCCAGGGGGGAAGGGGTGAAGGGGGAGAAGAGACAGAAGCAGACAAGGGATCCCTCTTGGGCAGTAGGGGGATTGCTCCCTCTAGCCTACGGGATCTACATGTGAGAAGATCAAAGCCTGACCCCGAAATCTGTGCAGCCTCTGCCGGTCACAGCACGCTCCCGAAATTTAGCCAACCGGTCATGACCAAGTCCAACGACCGCCTACTGCTGGAGTTTGAGCAGCCTGTCGCCGCCCTAGAACAACGGATTCAGGAAATTCGGGCCTTGGCAGAAGAAAACGACATCGATGCCTCTGAGCAAATTCGCCAATTGGAAGCCAAAGCCGAAGAGCTGCGCCGTGAGATCTTCAGCCAGCTCACGCCGGTAGAACGGCTCCAGGTGGCCCGTCACCCCCGCCGCCCCACCACCCTGGATTACGTACAGACCATCTGTGACGACTGGTTTGAGCTGCACGGGGATCGCCACGGCCAGGACGATCCAGCCATTGTGGGCGGGTTGGCCAAGCTGGGGGATCAGCCGGTGATGATCCTAGGCCACCAAAAGGGTCGCGACACCAAAGACAACATCCACCGCAACTTTGGGATGCCCAATCCCGCCGGCTACCGCAAAGCCCTGCGGCTAATGGAACATGCCCACCGCTTCGGCCTGCCCCTGCTCACCTTCATCGATACGCCGGGGGCTTACCCAGGCGTTAAGGCGGAAGCCGAGGGCCAAGGAGAGGCCATTGCCACCAACCTGCAGACCCTTTTCCGGCTGGAGATCCCCATCATCTGCACTGTCATCGGCGAAGGGGGATCGGGCGGAGCCTTGGCCATTGGGGTGGGCAACCGCATCCTGATGTTCGAGCACGCCGTCTACTCCGTGATCTCGCCGGAAGGCTGCGCGGCTATTCTCTGGAAGGATGCCAAGAAGGCTCCCCAAGCGGCGGCAGCCCTGCGCATTACCGCCCAAGACCTGCTGCAACTGGAGGTGATCGACGAGATCCTGCCAGAGCCGGTTGGCGGCGCCCACCGCGCGCCCTTGGAAGCTGCTCAAACCCTCAAAGAGGCTCTTCTCAGGCATCTCAAGGAACTTTCTAGCCTGAGCGGGCGAGAATTGCGCGAGGAGCGCTACCAAAAGTTTCGCCGCATGGGAGCGTTTCTGGAGCTTTCTGAATAGACTTATGCATCCCTGATTTATAGTCGTTTCAGATTAGGGTGAGACACCTGGGCCATTGATCGCGCCAGCGGGACGGAGTCCTTGAAAAGCCTTTTGGCCCCCTGCATTATTGCTCTGCAACGCCGATGCGACCAACATTTTAGGCGTGGGTGCAGTGTCCTGGTTTGAACTGAAATGACTATATTTGGGCTATATTTGGGGTTTAATTTGGGGTTTATTCGAGGGGAGAGGCCCTTTAGGAGCTGCTCTGGGATGAACTTCCGAAAGCACTCCGCGCCCTCAACCTGACCAAGAGGGGGCTAACTCCTACCAGGTTACCCGATCCCGCAGTTGCTCAATCCGGGCTGGGCCAATGCCATTGACCCGTTGCAGATCCTCCAAAGAGGAGAAGGGGCGGGCCTCGATAATGCGCTGCGCCAGGGCGGGGCCAATGCCGGGCAACTGTTCCAGCTCCGCCGCCGTGGCCGTATTCAGGTTAACGCGAGGGGATCCCCCAGGAGACGCCACCGGAAAAGCAACCGACGGGGAAGGGGATCCCGCCTCAGGAGGAAGAACGACCTCGACTTCCAGCAGCTCCGGCTCAGGTAGGGAAGCCGCAGCAGGGACAGGATTGGGGCAGCGACGGGATCCCTCTTCTGCCTGTTGTTGCAGGCGGCGGCTGGGGCCAAAGCGGGCATCGGCAATGAGCCGGTCGAACTCCCGCACAAAGTGATCCACCACTCGGCTATTGCGGATGATCAGGAGGTTTTCATCGTTGACGTGATTGGCGGCCATCGACCAGTTGTGGGATCCGGTGATCACGGTGGCGTTGGCGGTGCCAGGATCGACGAGGGCAAACTTGTGGTGTAGCTTGTCCCCCAGGGCCAGGTTGGGTGTCCCCACCGATTGGGCGGGCGTTGTCCAGGGCAGGCGGGCTGGATCCACGGTACAGTCTTCGCCGGGCAGCAGGAGCCCCCACATCTCCAGGGTGCGGCTGTAGTCTCGGAAGGCAAAACCGGGGTCGAACACCCCGCGGATTTCTACGTTGCGCTCCTGGCGCAGTTGCCTGAGTTGGTTGGCAATGCCCGGATCCGTAAAGACGAACAGAGCCAGATCCACCTGTTGCCGGGCTTGGGCCAGGGTGGCGGCAATAATGCCGTTGGAGGTGGCTTCGTAGGGCAGGGAGCGACTGGCAGGAGAAAAGTGAACCCTCACAATGGCATCGTCAATGTACACCGTTTCCAGGGGACGCTTGAGCTTTTGCACGCCGAAGCGGCTATCGGTCAAGCCACCGGGGCCATCGCCCCACATGAGATCGAATTCCTCGGTGTAGAGGCGGGCCAGCTCCGGGCTGTCCAGCAGCAGCAGATGGTTGGCATTGCCGACACTGCCAGGCGCATCAAAGTCCCCGTGAATATCAGAGAGGGTGAAATTGGCCGAGCCGGTCAAGACTTTCTGCCCGTCGATCACCACAAATTTGTGGTGCATCAGGCCACTGCCCTTGGAACCATCGGCGGTATCGTCCAGCCAGGGCACCTGGCCTCCATCCAGCAAGGCGTACACATCCCGCGTGGCGACCTCCTCAGCCGAAAACCGTCCATCCCGGTTCACATCCACCAGGTTGCGGTACTCCTCGAACTTGCTGCGGCTGCGCTCGTCCAGCGCCCGCACTTGGTCAGGGGTGAGTTGGTGCCAGGCCCGCACGTAGGTGTTTTCGGTAATGAAGCGCACCGGGATCCCGGCCTGTCGTCGCTCCACTAGGGCTTGGGCAATGAGCGGTAGGTTCAGCTCTTTCACGGCAATATCCACCGACTGACGAGCGGAGCGAATCTGGGAAATGATCAACTCTTCCAGGTTGTAGCCGTAGCGGCGGATCTGGCGGTAGGGATCCCGATAGGTGCTCTCGCGGCTTTGGTTGAACACCACCCGGATACGGGGGTGCTGCGGCAGAGGGGCCAGGGTGGGCAGCTCCGGCTCTTGGGGGTAGGGTCTGGGCCGAGGACCCACCCAGTAGCCGATCAAGACCAGAACGAGAAGCAGAGCAACCCAGGGCAGCCAGCGGCGGAGTTGCCGCAACCACGACGGGATCCCGTTCATGGCCTTTCTCCTCTCCAGCAATCACACCCCCAGGATACCGAACTTTATCGCAGCCACTTCTACGCGAAGGCGATCCCTGCTCTGCTCTACAGCTAACCGTGCGAGAGCGGCTGCTACCCCTAAGATGATGACAAATGTTTTAGAGTATTAACTTTTGTTATGAACTACAAAGCCCTCACCCTTGGGCTGACGGCGGCTGCTTGCTTAGCCTTGGTAGGCTGTGCCAGTTCCAGCAGCGATACGGCCATTGCCCCGCCGACGCCTACCCCAACTCTCTCTCCCAGCCCTACGCCGCTGCCCAACCTCGTCGCCGTTGCCGCCGCCAACCCCGACTTCAGTACCTTGGTGACGGCCCTGCAGGCAGCGGGCTTGGTGGGGACTTTGCAGCGGGAAGGTCCCTTCACGGTATTCGCTCCCACCAATGCTGCTTTTGCCGCTTTGCCCCCTGGCACGGTGGAATCTTTGCTGCGACCTGAGAACCGGGCAGAGCTGGTGCGCATTCTCACTTACCACGTGGTTCCTGGCTTGGCTCCTTCCAGTGCCCTCAGATCCGGCCAGCAGGTAACGACTTTGCAGGGATCCCCCGTCACCGTCACGCTTCTTGAGGGCGGACGGATTCGCATCAACAACGCCAACGTGATCGCCGCGGATATTCAAGCTTCCAACGGCATCATCCACGTCATCGACACCGTCTTGATCCCGCCTCGCTAGGGGTTTCGGGCATCATAGGATAAAGTCAAGTTCGGCGGTTGACCGAGGAGGCCCGGCGTGGAAAGGCCGAAGTGGGTAGCCATTGTTACAGGAATCCTGGCCATTACTCTGGGGGTGGGCTACTTGCTGCTGGTGCAGCTATTGGACTATCGCGGCGGCCAATTTTTGCCGGCACCACTGGATCCGCCAGGGATTCTGGGAGAGGGACTTAGGCTTTTGTTGGGGATCCCTGGCTCATTTGGCCGGTTGAGCTGAGGGTGTTTTTGACTTCCTGCTTCCCCTTCCTCTTTTACTTGCGGGTGGCTGATCCCCAGCAAAACTCTTGACAAAATTGTATGCTCAGCTACAGCAAGCCCTATGCTGGAGAAGCGGTTGCAGATTCAGTTGACAGCGGGGGCTGTCCTCTGGGATGACCGGTCGATTTTGGCTTTTTGATCTGGAGATCTGGGCAGGCTGTGGGTTGGGATGGTGCTGTCGCGCTCCACTTGGGTGTGGTTGTGGGCAGGGCTGGGTTTGGCGGCCCTGAGCCAATATCTGCAGTGGGTTGGCGGGATCTACAGCTTCGTGGCTCCCCACTCCGAGCCTCTTGCGGATCTGGTGGTGGGCGCCATCCTTGGGGGGACAGCAGCAGCAGGTCTGGCAGCGCGCCATTGGTGGCAGCAGGCTCGCCGACGGCAAAGTGCTCCAAGTCAGCGGACACAACCGCTGCGGCGGGTTAAGTTAACTCGGAATCAGGTGCAAGCCGATCTGGAAGATGCCGATCGCCTGATCCAGAAGCTGCAGAATGACATCAGTCGCCGTGCCCTGCGTGCCAAGCTGCAAGAGATCAATCAGCGGCTTAACCAGGAGGAATTGCATCTGGTGGTGTTCGGCACCAGTTCCGCCGGCAAGACCTCGTTGATCAATGCCTTGATGGGCCGACCAGTGGGCGAAACAGCCCCCACCCTGGGCACCACCCAGCAGGGATCCATCCACACCTACCAATTGGAGGGCTTGAACAGCCCCATTTCCCTCACTGACACACCTGGGCTGCTGACGATTGGAGGGGCAGGGGAAGCGGAAGCCCGCGCCTTAGCCCAGAAAGCCGATCTGCTGATCTTGGTGGTGGCCGGGGATCTGCTGGCTTCGGAATATGCCGAAATGCTGGAGCTGGCCCGGCTGGGCAAATCCACCATCCTGGCCCTCAACAAAACCGATCAGATGCTGCCGGAGGATGTGGAGACCATCTTGACCCATTTGCGCCGGCGCACTGCCGGTGTGATCCCCGCCGAACAGGTGGTGGCCATCGCCGCCGATCCAGAACCCCTGAAGGTTCGCTACTACTCCGAAGATGGCTCTGTGCGGGAAACTTGGGAGCCGCAGCCCCCCGATACGGAGGCCCTCATCCAACAGATGGCTCAACTGCTGCAGCAGAAGGGATCCCACCTGCGCTTGGCCAATGCTCTGTTGCAAACCCGAACCTTGACCGAAGCTGCCCAACAGGCCCTACAGGAGGAGCGCTGCCAGCAGGGTCGTCAGATCGTGGAACGGATGCAGTGGGCCACCGCTGCTGCCCTGGCGGCAACCCCTCTTCCTGCTTTGGATGTGCTGGCAGGAGTAGCCATTCAGGCACGCATGATCGGGGAACTGCACCAGGTGTTTGACCGACGCATTACCTTGCGCCGGGCCCAGCAAATTGCCCAGAGTTTGGCGCAAATGGTGGTGCAACTGGGGGGGCTGGAGCTGGCTACTCAGGCTTTGGGCTCTCTGCTCAAGGCCAGCCCCTTGATGGTGATGGGGATCCCCCTGCAGGCAGTGACGGGGGCCTATCTGACACGGGTGGCGGGGCTCAGCTACCTAGAGTGGCTGTCCTCTGGGGATCCCTGGCAAGAGGAAATCCTGCAAGAGCGGATTAGGCAGCAGCTCCAAAACCGTCATCCTCTGGCCTTTCTCACCCAACTGGCCCGCCAAGCCCATTCCAACAGCTAGTCGAAGCATCCATCTTTTCGCCGCCACAGGCCCAACCTATCCCGTTCTCCGCCCGCTGCGGAAAATCCATTACACTGAGTACAGCTTTTTCTAACTTAACTTTGTAGAAGTTCTGTAGATTAGCAGGCTCCAGGTCACACAAGAGAGAACATTTGTACCAGCCATACTCAGTGTTGCCGGAAAAAGTTGCACAATTTGTTAATCACAAGTCAAGCCCAGTCCATCATTTTGTAGTCTGCTGCCCTAAACTGGCTCCGTTTGCGCCTTATGTCTTCCATCAACCCGACCTTGCCCATTCAGTGGATCGACGCGGATTCGGGAGAGGTGGTGGAAGAATGCCCTTGGGAGAGCAGTCCCCATCCGGGCACCTACGTCCAACTGGCAGAGCAGCACTACCTGGTTCTGGAAAAGCGTCATTCCTACCGGCTCCGGCAAGGCAAATACCACCTGTGTGGGATCCGCGCCCTGGTGCGTTCGGTCACCCCACCTCAGGAAGTGGGAAGGTTCCTGGGGGATCCCTCCTGTCGGTTTAATGCTCACTCGCCCTTGCTGCGTTGTGCCGTCAACCCCAGCGGGCCCTGTCAGGGCTGCCCCCACTACGAGTCGGCCCCGCGTTGCTAGCCCTCCAGCTCCAGAGCCAACACCTGGGTCAGCGCACGGTTGGTCTTTTCGCGAAACTCGGCCACGCTCACCCGTCCCAGCAAATACACGGCCAGCAACATCACCGCTGCCTCCACCCCAAAGACGGTGGCATAGGCAAGCACTGAAGAAGTGGGGAAGAGAATGCGCCCCAAATCGAGCAAAGCCCCGCCGAGCAAGGTGGAAACCGCCTGGGACATGGCCTGGGCCAGACCCCAAGCCCCGATAAAGGTGCCTGCCGTCTCCGCTGCCGTCAAGTCCAACATGAGGGTAATGGCGCCATTGGTGGTGATCCCAGAAGCCAAACCAAACAGGATCATACACAGCTGCAGCAGCCGTGGATTGCCTGTAAACCCTGATGCAATGGTCAGCCCAAAAGAGATGGCCACCAGCAGACAGCCCAGACGGGCCGTTGTCTGTTTGCCCAGCTTGGGCACAATGAAAAATCCGGTCAGCACAATCCCTGCCAAAATACCCAGGCTCCAAAAGGCATTGAGCTGGGTGCTCTGGGCCACCGTCATGCCAAACACCTCGCCGCCGTAGGGTTCTAGGATCGGCTGTTGGATAAACAGGCCCATGGTCATCAACACCAAGAAGCCGAAAAAGATCAGGGTTTGGCGGCTGGCGGTCAGCACCTTGATGGCCGTGCCAAGGGTGATTTGGTCTTCCCGTCCGGCCAGGGTGGAACGGGATCCGTAGCGGGAATAGCGCTTTTCCACCCCCCAGGTGGCAACCACCCCCAGCAGGATCACCACGGCTGGAATGATGACGAAGAGGCGATTAATGGTGCTCTGCAGGTTGTCCGGATCCAAGCCCCGCAGCAGAACTGCCGAGCCAATGGCCCCGCCGGCAATCCCCACCATCAACATAGACCAGACGATCCCCACCAACTTAGAGCGGTTGTCCTCGTCTGACACATCCACCAGCAAAGCCGCAAAAGGCGTGGAGCAGGCGCTGAGGCAGAGACCATAGAGGGCAAACATCAAACAGGCCAAGCCTACCCAGCCATAGGTGGCTCCAGACCAACCCGTGGCCGCAAAGCTCTCCCCCAAACCCCACACCACCTGCACCCCCAGGAAGATGCAGACCGCAAACAGCACCGATCCCAGACGCACATAGCCGGTGCGATGCAGGCCAAACAGGGGCTTGGCATCCGAGAGCTGCCCAAACCAAACCCGAGCCGGGGAGACCAACTGGTGCATGGCTAGGGATCCCCCCACCACCGTTGCCGGGATGGCCAGCAGATCCGTGTCGATCATGACGCGGTTCAGCACTCCCAGAGTGAGCAGCGACATCATTCCCAAGCCCATTTGAAACAGGCCCAGGCGGAACATGACATGCAGCGGCAAAGACTGAACCTGCACCTGAGGCTCTGGAGAAGCTGGAGTTACAGAAGCCACAGAAGCGTTGACCTCGGGATCCCGGCGGATATTGGCCATGATCTGGAATGATTCGAAAGGGTGCTACAGCTTTTTATCGTAGCCCAGGCAGCCTGGGATCCCGGCAAAAGCATGGGGTTGCCAAAAGCGAAACCGCCACGTCCTCTCCCCTTTTGGGAGCTATTGTCAGGGTATAGTCCCCCA
The DNA here is from genome assembly GCF_047461975.1 of Synechococcus sp. R55.3. Lineage (NCBI taxonomy): Bacteria > Bacillati > Cyanobacteriota > Cyanophyceae > Synechococcales > Synechococcaceae > Synechococcus > Synechococcus sp. R55.3. Next base: position 25,526 of record NZ_JANSIG010000033.1, read on the forward strand.
ATTTCCAATCCTCAGGAATATTGCTATGCGCGCCCCCATCCCCTGGCTGCTGAGTTCACTGAGCTGGGTGGGCATTTCCCTGGCCGCTCCGCCGATGGTGTCTACTTCTCAGGCAACCCCTATGGATTTTCCCCTCCACCAGTCCCTTTCTTCCCCCTCGCCTTCAGAGTGGGCAGAGTACTTGGCCTACAGGCAGGTCATCGACCGGACGATCTCCATGACCTGGGATCCGCAAGCGCGAGCCTTGGCAAAGCAGTATGGGCTGGATATCGTCAACATCACCTGGGAAGATACCGGACGCCACAAGGGATCTGCCCTTGGCCCCAACATCAGCGACATGACCATCCAGGTACAACAGCTCAACCCCAGAACGGGTCACTACGAGCTGAGCCTGATGCCGGTGATCCGCTACCCCAACTTTGCCGATCTGTCTGCCGACCTGCCCCTCGACAGCCTACAGGTGCTGGTGGGCAACGAAAAAGGAAAACCCCTGCAACCCGTGTCGTTGCGAGAGCTGCTGGGGAATCTGCGCCGCTACTTGCACGATCCTGGCTCTTGGGCCGGCAACCGGAACTCCCTGCTGGCTCCACGGGATAGCCATGTGTTGGTGAGCGCCCAGGCCGCCTTTTTGCCCATCCCTGCCGGGGGATCCGCTCAATTCAACCCGGTGCTGTTCAACTACCAATCCCATCCCGGCAACCCAGCCGTGCTGGCAATCTTGGCCACCCGCGAGGGCACCAGCATTACGGTGATCGAGAACCGCACTGAAGATAAGGTAGATAAGGTGGGCGAAGCTATTTGGGGCCAGCGCCTTTTCTTCAACCAAAATGGTGAACGGGCCAGCCTCACCGGGCAGCGCCTCAGCGATTTTCGGGCCGAGCAAGCCGCCGACCCAACCCCTCAGGATCCCGATGCTGCGGAAGTGGCAGAAGAAGCCCTGAACCTGGTGATGGTGATCCAAGTACCTCTCCAGCAGCGGCAGCCGCCGCGAAGGGAAGTTGAGGATATCTCTGTCAAGTTTTTCGGACGCGCAGCCGACCTGGCCGGCCTCAGCAATGTAGAAGCCGCTGTCATCGGACATGGAGAGGTAGAGGGCCCCTTCACCGAGATCAACAACCTGGACATCGAGCGGGATCCTCGCTTTCCCATTCGGGTCACGGTCCAGTTCTACAAAGCCACCGACAATGGTGTGGTCTCCGCCGAGGACATGGCCCAAATTCACCATCAAATTGCCCGCGTCTACCGAGAGGCCGACTATGTGGGCAGCTTGGTGATTCAGCCGGATACAGGCCGACCTACGGAGTACGACCGCGATGCAGAGACAGAGCGCCCCTTTCCCTTTCCTGGGTGGCCGTGGCGTTAGGGCCTGCTGCGCATTCTTCCCACAACCTGCAAGCGAGGGGCAGCATCTTCTCGCCCTAGAGTTTCTCTACTACACTGACAACTGACCTGGTGCCAAGAGGAGGGGGTGTCGGCCCGATATCCTCGGCAAGGTCTGGGTCTGTAGAGGCGGTTGCCAAAGTATCCTCTTTTGAGGCGGAGGTGCTTGCCTGTACCAGCTCTTGCCCAAGGCAGTGGGGAGTTTTTCCTGCAACACTATGGCTGACGCAGTTCCCGTTCGGCGCTACGACCTGTTTGTGCAGGCTTCCCGGCTGCTGCAGCGCTACCGGCAGCTCACGCCGGAACTCCGTCCCATAGGGCTAGAGGTGGCTCTGGCCATCCAGTATCACCGCGCTCAGGCCGGATCGGGATCCCTCTTGCCTTGGGTGGGATCCCCCCGCGGATTACCCTTGCAGCAAGTGGCCCAGCGCATTTGCGACCCGTTTTACAGCAAAACCCATCCTCTTTTGCCGACCCTACCCGAAACTGGCGAGCCTTTGGTGTGGCCTCTGTTCAACCAGGGGGAAAACGGTTTGATCCGGCCCCTGGTCCCGAGCAAAGTGGGCGGGAAACTGGTGGAACGGCGCTGGCTCAAAGCCTGCAACAGCCAGGAAGGGATCGGCTGTCATGCCTTGGCGGCCCACCTGTGGCAAGACGAGCGCTTTTTGGCCGAAGACCGGGATCTCTGTCCTTTCCGCCTTTATGATGGGCGCTACCCCTTGAGCGTGGATCAAGGGCGACAGACCTGCGGCTTTGACGATCACCCCTGTGGCTGGCAGCCGGGACACCCCAAAATGTTGCAGGTGGTGGGCAAAGGCAAACAGGCCGAGATCCTGCTCCCCCACTGGACGGATGACATGTGGACGATGCTCATTCCCTCCCATCGTCCGCTGCCGATTTACCCGCTCTTGGTGATGCTTTACTTTGGCCAAGAAACTTTGCAAAAGGGGCGGAGCAGCCTCTCCATCGAGCAATTTCGTCTGGATTTTCAGTTTAGCCAGTCTCAACTGCGCCTGTTGTTCGACACCCACCCTGAGCACCCCTTGAATCGACACCTGCTTACCTGGGCTCAGCAGCCAGAGGTGGAGTGGGGATCCACAGAACTCTTGCCCCAGATGCCGCCCCTCCTGCATCAACCTGCTGGGGGCAAGGTAGTTTTGGATCCCGATGAGCCGCCCCAGTTCCGCAGCAGTGGGATCCCTCACAGCGCCGGGACAGACCCGCTGATGGCAGAACGCCGCCGTCGACGTCAGTTGGAGCGCAGCGAGCGCCACAACGAGATCTTGCACCAGTTTCGCCGCTGGTTCCGCCTGGCAGGATTGGAAGTCCGGGAGGATCAGCATACCTTTGACTTTTTGGCCGTGGCGGACGGGCATCTGCTTTTGGCCGAAGTAAAGCTCCTGCACCACAAGGATGCGGCAGAGGCTTTGCAGGAAGTGGTGGGACAGTTGCTCTACTACGAGCGCTTTGCCCTTGGCCCCTGGATCGAGCAGGGCTTTTCCGTCCAGAAGGCCGCCGTTTTCGATGGACCGCCGCCGGATCCCTATGTGCGATTTCTAGAAGACCTGGGCATTGCCACCTACTGGATCAACGAACAGCAGATGATCGATGGGCCAGAAAACTCTTTACGCCTGCTGCGCCAGATGGGGGTGCGGGTACGACCGGATCCCGAATTGGGGGATTAGGGGAAAAAGCCTGCCCATGTTCTCCCCTGAGTTTTGACTCAGGCGGGGGTAACTTCTTGTCTTCTTAAGCGTACCTTAACTGCCCCTTTACTCAGATTCCTTCGTAAACTACCCGACCCTGACTGCTTCGCAGTACAGGGCGGGCTTAAGGCAGCCCTGCAGTTGGCAAGCCAACCACGGACCTCTAGGCTGGTTTACGGCAGCCCCCAAAAGCGCAATCACCTTCGCACCGTTAAAATCCGCATCCCCTTCCCAACCGCAGTGCCCGCATTTGAA